>CAYLSS010000183.1:0-7042 GCA_964385765.1 uncultured Solibacteraceae bacterium | reverse complement strand
CCGTCACGATCATAGTCGACAAAGCAGGCGCCGGCTCCCCAACGCGTCTCTTCGAAGTAGAGCCCCGCATCCTTCGTAATGTCGGTGAACGTGCCGTCCCCGTTGTTTCGATAGAGAACGTTTCGTCCCCAATAGGTGATGAAGATGTCCTCGTAGCCGTCGTTGTCGAAGTCGGCGATGGCCGCCGAATAGGCCCAGCCCGACCGCGCCAGCCCGGCCTCCTCCGTCACCTCCGTGAACGTACCGTCCCGATTGTTGCGGTAAAGACGGTTGATGGCGCCTTCGGGCTTCCTGTCCACCCGCGAGCCCGAAAGCACGAGGATATCGAGCCACCCGTCGTTGTCGTAGTCAAGAAAGGCGATCCCCGGCCCGGCCGTCTCGATGATGTAGTTCTTGGTGTCCACGCCGCCATAGATCACCGGCTCCCTCAGACCGGCTTCGTGGGCCACATCGGTGAGCCGCGAGTGCCACGGCAGACCCGAAGGCTTGCCGCGCGGCATGGCCGTGACTCCGCGCGAGGCGATCCCCTGCCCCCACAACGGACCCTGCGCCAGCAGCGCCAGCAACTCCCGTCTGCTCCACATTTCTACGCTCATTGTATCGATGGCCGCGCCGCGGCCACCCGCCCCGGGCGATGTCATCGCGCGTGTATAATCGGACCGCCGCTGCAATGCATACGATCAACAGCTTCATCCTCACCCGCCTCCGCTTCGAAAGTCGCCGGACGGCCGCTTTCATCTTGCTCGCCGCCAGCCTGCTGGCGCTCGCCGCGGGGTCGGGCTGTGGCGCCGAAGCCCCGCTCGATCGAGCCGACCGCGAGACCTTCGCCGGCCTGCTCAAGGTCTCCCTCGAAAACCCGGATGTGACTCCGGTCACCCACGGCTCCGAGACTAGGGACGGCCTAACCGTCGAGGACATCTCCTGGGAATCGCTGGACGCTGAAACGGTACCGGCCTACGTGATCAGCCCTGCAAACGCCGGCGGTTCTCTGCCGGCGATCATCTGCCTTCACGGCAGCAGCGGCAGCCGTGAGTCGATGATCACCGGGGAATTCGGACGCGGCGAATGGACCCGGCCCGGTCGCGACCAGCCTCACACACGGATGCTCGGCTGGGCGCGGGAACTCGCCCGCCGCGGCTACGTTGCCCTGGCGATGACGCAGCGGGGCCTCGACCGCCGGGAGCCCCCCATCAATCAGCAGGCTAACGCCCTGCTCGTCTACGATCGGACCGCCATGGGCGCCATCCTCCACGAAATCCGTCAGGCCGTGACCTACCTCTCGACCCGGCCCGACGTCGATCCCGAGCGCATCGGAGCGACGGGAATGTCCTTCGGTGGTATCACGTCCTTCTACGTTTGGCTGCTCGATGACCGGGTTGCCGCCGCGGCGCCGATTTGCGGCGGCGTGGGCTCGGTGGATGCCTTTGCCACGCACGGCAGCATCGGCTACCACGGCACCTACTGGTGGATTCCCGGCATGCTCTCCAAGGGCGACCAGGCCGACTTCGCGGCCCCGATGGCGCCCCGCCCTTTGATGCTTTGGGCCCCCACCGAGGATATCGGGATGCCGAAGGATGGCGTCGATCGCTTCATCCAAACCGTCGCCCCGGCCTATCAATCTGCCGGAGCGGCGTCCGCCTTCGTGGTGCACCAGCCGCCCGGCGGCCACAGCTTCACCCCCGAGGCCTTCGAGGCGATGGTCGGCTTCTTCGACCAGAATCTCGACTGAATCGGCTCCCCGTCAGCCCCGCGCGGCCTCGCCCAGCGTCTCGAAGAAAAGATCGAGATCCGACTGGCGCGTATGTATGTGAGTGGAGATCCGGAGCGGGTCGGCCCCGGTCGTCCAGATCCGCCGCTCATCGCACAGCGCCCATAGCTTCTTCGGATCGTCAAGCTTCAGCCGGAACGTGACCATCGCCCCATAAAGCCTGTCGTCGGATGGCGTGAGCAGTTCCACGTAGGGCAGACCCCGCGCGCGATCGTAAGTCGATCGGGCGAGATGATGGATGCGCTGGTAGATGTTCTCCCGACCGATCTCGCCGGCAAAACGCAGCCCGGCCATCATCCCCTCGAAGATCGCGCGATTGTTGGTCCCTACCCGCATGAAGCGGGCCGCCTTGAGTTCCTTGCGATCCCACTGCGCCGTCGCCACAATCGGATAGTGCTCATCGACCCTCTCCTCGCGGATGTACAGGAGCCCGCAGCCTGCCGGCGCGAACAACCACTTGTGCGGGCTGCCCGCGAAGTAGTCGCAGTTTAGGTCCGAGATCCGAAAGTCGACTTGGCCGTTCATATGAGCACCGTCCACCACGGTGATCACGCCCTTCGCGCGGGCTGCGTCGCAGATCTGTCGAATCGGCATCACCAGGCCGGTCGTGGTGGTGATGCCGCTGAAGCTGAGCACCCTGGTCCGCGGACCAATTGCGGAAATCAGCAGGTCGGCCAGCTCATCCCCACCCGGCGGCGGCAGCGGAATCGCCACCTCCCTCACCCGGATGCCGTCCCGCGCCTGGCGCAGCTCCCAGGGGCAGCGGCCGCTCGGATGTTCCTGGTCAGTCAGGATCACCTCGTCGCCGCTTGCGAGCGGCATGCCCCCGGCGATGATCGACATCGCCTCCGTGGCGTTGTGCGTGAGCGCCAGCTCTTCCTTGCGGCAGCCGGTGAATGCCCCAAGTTCTCCCCGGTATTCATCCAGCAACTCGTAGCCCCACCGCGGGTACTCGTCCATCAGCAGAGCCGCCGACCGTTCCAGGTAGCGCGTAACCGCCTCAATCACCGGCCTCGGCGCCACTCCAAGGCTCCCGTTGTTCAGAAAAGCGCGCCAGCCTGGCAAAAGAAACTGTTCCTTACGAATCTTCTCCCAGTAACGCTCCGGATTCGCCTCGAGCAGACCTTTCGCCGGCAGCGGCTCAGCATCATCGGAAGTCGCCGCCGCCGGCAGTCCAAACAACCCGGCCGCCACCGCCGCCCCCCGCAAAACTTGACGTCGATCGAGTTCCATCAGACCCTCGCTCCCCCCGGCATTGTACCCGCCCTCAACAAAAAACCGCCAGTGAGCGAGTCCGTCCCCTCTGTGGACCACTCACTCAGCTCCAATTGAAGGAAACACCCCGTGCGGTTCAATGTCCGACCACCTGGAACCTATGGGCAGGTCGACGCTTCGTGAGCCAACTCTGCTCTGATCCGCGCACGCTCTTCGTCCAGTTGTTCAGGTGTAGCGCCCAGGTTTCGAAGAATGCTGTCGGTCATCGCCAGAGCCAACTCGCCTTCGCCGGCAAAGATCTCGTCAGCACCTGCCTTGCGTAACGCGTCCGCCTGATTCAGGTAATCCACTCTCGATACAACGTGTAGTTTGGGGTTGATTTCGCGGGCAATGCGGATTGCTTCGCCAGCATTCGGCGATCCGGACGCGCTCAAGATCAAGCTGGCTGCTTGGGCGATGCCGGCTTGTTTAAGCACCTCCCGCTGGCTCGCATCCCCATAGACGGCGCGGAGACCCCCCGCACGGAGACTCTTGTGAGTCTCGATGTTCATTTCAATGATGGTGGGTTCAATTCCCCGCTCTCGCAGCAGGCGTGTTACGGCTTTCCCGATAGGCCCGTAACCCACAACGATGGCGCGGTGCGAGGGGCTGGCCTTCGCTTCCGCTGGGGGAGGCGCGAACCCGCGGGCTGTTCCTCGGTTGAGTAGCCGCCATAGCCAGGGATGCCGCTGAAGGAATGACTCCATCCTGTTCAGTGTTCGATACAACATCGGATTGAGCATGATCGAGACAATCGCCGCCGCCACAAGAGGGTTCATGGCTTCCTCTGGAACCGCACCAACCTGAGTGGCGAGCGCGCCGACCAGGAATGAGAACTCCCCGATCTGTGCCAACGCGATCGCGACACCAAGGCCAATTCTTGAGCTGTGGCCGAAAAGCGCAACAATCGTCAAAGCGGCAAGCGGCTTTCCAACCATGATGATCGAGAGACTCGCGACAGTAAGCAGCGGCGAGTCAACAAGCTGCTGTGGATTGAACAGCATCCCGACTGACAGGAAGAACATCACGGCGAAGGCGTCCCTCATCGGCAAAGCTTCAGCTCCGGCTCGCGCACTGAATTCCGACTGCCCGACCACCATGCCGGCCAAGAATGCGCCCAGTGCCATTGATACTCCGAAGAGGTAGGCTGAGCCAACAGCCACGCCCAGGGCAATTGCCAGAACGCATAGAGTGAACAACTCGCGGGAGCGTGTCTCAGCAACCTTGTTGAGTAGCCACGGGATGACACGGCCAGCAGCAAAAAGGGTAAAGGATATGAAAAGCACAAGCTTCAGCGCAGCTAGCCCAAATGAGACTGGAACGCTGAAAGTGGTTTCTGACGAGGTCACGAAGATGACCGGGAGGAGGACGAGCACGAAGACTGTGAAGATGTCTTCGACCACGAGCCAACCGATCGCGACCCTGCCCGTTGGGCTGTGTAGTTGGCCGTTTTCGGAGAGAACTCGTACAAGCACGACGGTGCTAGCTACCGAGAGGGCAAGGCCGAAGACCACGCCAGCTGACCAGTCCCATCCGAAGAGCCTCGTGGTGAATGCTCCGAGCAATGTCGCCACGCTGATCTGGCAAATCGCGCCGCCAATAGCAATAGACCGGACCGCCATTAGATCCTTTAGGCGAAAGTGGAGGCCGACGCCGAACATCAACAGAATCACTCCCACTTCAGCCAACTGATCCGCCATCTGCTTGTCAGCCACAAAACCGGGAGTGTGCGGTCCAACAAGAATGCCGGCCAACAGATACCCGACGATCGGAGACCACCCGAGGCGCTGAGTCAAGTACCCGAATGCCGCTGCACCCATGAAACCGGCGGAGAGGGTTAGCAGTAGGTCGAGGTTGTGCATTGCGTTGCGACGCTCCGCCAAGAATTACAGGGTCCACCTCTCTTGGGCGCTTCGTAAACACCTGGAGGGATAACCTCGACCTGGGCAATCAATTATTCTCAATGGCAGTCGCCTCGCCCTACAAGCCGACCGACCGAGGTGGCCTAGCTCTGGTGTACCCTGCGTTTTGAGAGGCTCGGCTGGGAAGTGCCCTGCCGATTCGAATACGGAACGGGCCCACTGTGGGTCGTGAGAACAATCGGCATCGCAGTGGGCACACGCGCGAATGCGCGGATCAGACGAGCTCGTTACAACCAAGGCAAACACGGTGCCTGCATTTCCAGCCTCAAAGTGAAGGCGTTCGCGGCCAGCCACTTGCCCCGACAAGCGTTCTGCAGGAACGGCGACGCGACCAGGCGCCCCTTGAGCCTCACCTCGGATAAGCCAGGCAATGGAAGCCTGGAGTCGCGCTGAATGTAGCAAGACGACGCACGCAAGCATGACTACAAGACAGACCTCCGCCCTGCCTGCTGCCAACCGCACACTGTATGGTACCAAACGAGCATCGCTGCCAATCAATGCCTGAGAACCTTTTGCCCCACTCTAGGCATGAATCCATCACCAGCGATCATGGCGCATCAGATGAATAGGCCCACCTTCGTACGACGAGTTCCAACCAGATGTTCACCTCACCCGCGGTAGAATGAAGTGAACTCGGATTTTGCGAGAGGGATCACGACGTTCATGGCGGCAATGGTGAAGCGGCTCCTGCTCGTGGTCGGCGGCACTATGTTCTCTGGCACAGGGGTGAAGTGGGCCCTAGAGATTGCGAAGAAGCACGGATCGGAGATCACCGCTCTGCCACTGCTGGACAACGAGTCTTGGAAAGCGTCGCTGCCAATGGTGATGACCACCGCTGATGCCTCCCGAATGCTCGAGTCCCGTCCTTGGGAAATGGCGATACGGCGCAGCCAAAGGGTCATCGTCGAACTCCAGCAGGCATGCGCGGAAAGTCGTGTTAGCGTTCGTGTCAGCCAGCCCGAAGGTGATGTGATGGAGGCAATCGCGGGCCTCTGGCGATCCCACGATCTTGTGATCTTCGGTTTGCGTGGTCTGTTCGAGGCTGGCATCGTGCCTGAACCGGAGGAGATGGCTGCCCACCTGATCAAGACGGGCGTACGCCCCATTCTTGCCGTCTCTCGCCACTTCAGGTCCATCCGCAGGGTGCTGGTTGCCTACAGCGGATCGATGGAATCGGCAACCGCATTGAAACAGTTTGTAGGGACGCGGTTATGGGCGGAGGCAGAGTTGGAAGTCGCGTGTTTTGGCCAGAAGGAGGCCGGCGCTGAGCCCCTGCTTGAAGACGCCACGACATACTGCCGCGCGCATGGGCTCCACCCAAGCACTGTGAGCATAAAGGAATCAGCGATTCGCCGCCTGTTGCCCTACGCTTCAGAACGGAGTGTGGATCTGATTGTCATTGGGGATGACTATCGCCATGTCTTGACAAAGAACTTGCTTGGCGACACAATGTTGCACACTGCCCGGCACAGCGACATCCCACTTTTCATTTCTCACTGACTAACGACCCGCTGGACTGTTTTGAAACGGTCAGAGCAGGTTTTTTTTCTTACGTGCGCCGGTATTGAAATCTACTTCCCGGCCCGGGCTCCGTGATGCGAGCCATATTCGTTTTTCGAAAAGCGTGCGAGGACACGATTCGGTGAGCCTCTCGGGGCACAAATTCCCCGGACCGACTCGGCAGCATCGGTCAGCCATGACCGTCCCTACCGTGACCCCGCTTTCCCCGGTCGCTTGTGGTCTGCCAGAATCGTGGCCGCCGAAGGTGCAGAATCGCACAAAAAAACGGCAACAAAACGGTGGCAGAGGTCGTTGACCCCGACCGTCGGCGACCGCCGCCCGACCGCCGCAACCGTGGAAGTGCCAAACCAGGGCCAACCTGATCAGCTTTCCGAAGACCAGCTTCGCTGCCTGTGTGATCCCGACTATTTCCAACCTGAACCCCAGAATTGACACAATCGAATCGGTGACAGCTCTGATAGAGGAAGGAGTTTGTCAAGATGGCGCAACCAGGGAGTTCGGGGAGTTCGGGTCGGAGTTCGGGGTCGGAGTTCGGGGAGTTCGGGGTCGGAGTTCGGGGTCCGACGCCTTGACTCCC
>CAYLSS010000182.1:0-7073 GCA_964385765.1 uncultured Solibacteraceae bacterium | reverse complement strand
TGCCACAGGCTCCTGGGCGGTTGGTGTCGAAGCCCGGCAAGTGGTTACGCTGCTGCCTGGAACGGTCCGCGAGCAGGAAGTCCGCGATTCGGCCGAGAACGACGTGATTTTCTTCCCGGTAGACGCGGGCGAAGCGATGCCCCGTCGCACCGTAGTGTCTCGGGAATTGTGCAACGCCTGCCACGGTGAGTTGACCGCGCACGGCGACAATCGCAAGTCCATCGAGTACTGCGTCATGTGCCATAATCCGACCGAGACCGACGCAGTGGTGCGTCCGGAAGATCAGATGCCGCCCGAGAGCATCAACATGGCCTCGATGATCCACCGCATTCACACAGGCGCCGAGTTGGAGAGCCCGCTGGTCTTCTTTGGATTCCGGGGCGCACGCGTCGACTTCTCAAATGTCGTCTACCCGGGAGACCTGACCAATTGCGCAGCCTGTCACGTGGGCGGCTCCGAGAGTCTTCCGCTAAGCCCGGATCTGCTTCAGGTGACCGACCCGAGAGGATTCCTGAATCCGGTCGGGCCCGAAGCGGCCGCTTGCCTGAGCTGCCACGACAGCATACAGGCCGCTTCTCACGCGCTGGCGAATACTTCTCCACTCGGAGAGAGCTGCGCCGCCTGCCACGGACCAAACAAAGATTTCGCTGTCGACCGCGTGCACGCGCGCTAGGCTAACCGTAATGACCATTCGCTTTCGTAGCGGGGTTAGGCCTCTGGGCTTGACCCTGCTCCTTTTCTTGGCGGCGGGCGCGGGCAGGGTACTGGCGCAGGAAGCCGAGCCCCCGGAAGCCGCTACCCAGGAAACCGAGCCGCAATACCTCGGCACTGAAATGTGCCAGATGTGCCACGAAGACATCTATCAAAGCTTTCAAACCAGCCCTCACAGGATTCTGGAAACCAACGCGAAGCGCGGATGGACGGAGCGCGCGTGCGAAAGCTGTCACGGGCCGGGAGGCAAGCACGGCGAATCGATGGAAGCCGCCGACATTATCAATCCCGTCAAGCTGACGCCAATGGCCGCCGACGAGAACTGCCTGGAGTGCCATTTGAACGAGCCGACTCACATCGGACGGATTCGCGGCAGTCACGCCCGGAATCAGGTTTCCTGCGTTGCTTGCCACACCATTCACGGGGAAGCCCCCCCCATCGATGCCAGCCAGCCGGAACGGATTAACAAGCAATGCGCGGAATGCCACGCGGACGTCTGGGCCTCCTTCCGGCGGCCTCACGCGCACCGGCTCGCCGAAGGGGCGATGTCCTGTTTGGACTGCCACAACCCGCACGGGAGCTTCTTTCCCCGGTCCGTTCGCACCGTTTCAGCCAATGAACCCGGCTGCTTCCGTTGCCACGGCGACAAGCGGGGTCCATTCGTTTTCGAGCACGCGCCGGTGAGGTTCGAAGGCTGCGGCAGTTGCCACGAGCCGCACGGGTCCTCCAATCCCCGCATGCTGAACAGGCACGAAGTATCGAACGTCTGCCTCGAGTGCCACTCGAACATCTACAATCTCGACGGGACCTCACCGACCGGCACGCTCGGCGGGATCGCGCCGGGGTTCCACGATCTTCGGAATCCCCGTTTCCGCAACTGCACCATCTGTCACATCAAAATTCACGGCTCACAGGTTAACCGGGAGTTCCTGCGATGAGACTGGCCATTCTCCTGATCCTTGGCGCGTTTGGGCTGGCTGCCCAGGAAGATCAGCAGGTCTCCACGCCGTTCCCCATCGGGAAGGAAGAGATCAGCGGCAGCGTCGACACCGGCTACCGGTGGATCTCCGATGTCGGTGGTAATTTCAACACGTACCGCAGTGTGGTCGACCTGGGGGAGGGTCCGAAGCTGTTCGGCGCCGATCTGTTGATGAAGGACCCCGGACGGAACCTTTTCGATTCGTTCATCCTCAACGCGCACCACTGGGGCGGAGAGCCCTACAATACCGCCCGCATCGACGCCCAGCGCGATCAGAGCTACAGGATTGTTTTCGACTACCGCAATCTCACCTACTTGAACTTCCTGCCTTCGTTCGCCAATCCGAAGCTGGGCGAGGGAGTTCTGCTCAACCAGCGTTCCTTCGATACGAGGCGGCGCCTGGTCAATACCGAACTGGAGATCTGGCCCGGCAGCCGGATCGTGCCCTATTTGGGCTACATGCGCGACTCCGGCAGCGGGACCGGAATCACCCCGTTTGTCACGCAGGGCAACGAGTTCCCGGTCAGCACGAATCTGGATGACAAGACGGACAACTTCCGCGGAGGGGTCCGATTCGAGATGCGACGCTGGCATGTAACGCTCGAGCAAGGGGGAACGACCTTCAAGGACGATCAGCACGTCTTTACCGATGCGTTCAACGACGGCAACCGCACCACTCCCATTCTCGGCCGCGAGACCTTTGTCGAGGACCTCGATCAAAGCTACCGCGTCCGCGGCGACAGCCTCTACACGAGAGCACTCCTGACCGCGGCGCCAGCGTCGTGGCTCGATGTGTCCGGTCAGTTCCTGTACAGCCAGCCGACAACTGACGTCACCTACTCGGAGAACGCACAAGGGCTGTTTCTCCTGGGGGCGACACGGTTCTTCAGCAGCACCAGCAGTATGCTCGACGGTGAGGCGAAACAGCCACATAGCTCCGGATCGGCCAGCGTGGAATTTCGGCCGCATCGCCGGGTACGGGTGATCGAATCCTGGATGACGGACAGGCTGCACAATGCGACCTCGGCGCTGATCGAGTCGACGCTGGTGAACTTTCTAGTGGACCAGGATGACGGCCTGGAATTCTCGGCCGATCGGCTGGTGATGAACTACAATCGCCAGCAGGCCGAGGTCTTCGTCGATGTGACCCGGAAGCTCACACTGCGCGGCGGACATCGCTACGAGTGGGGCAGCAGCGAGGTTCGTCCGGCGAGTCTGAACTTCGTCGAAACACTCGAACGCGGCGAGCTGCGCCGCCATGTCGGTTTGGCCGGAGTCAACTACCGGGCATCGTCCCGTCTCTCCGTGAATGCCAGCTACGAAGGCGCCGACGGCGACAAGACGTACTTCCGAACGAGTTTGCAAGATTATCACCGCTTGCGCGTTCGGTCGCGCTTCCGGCTTTTTCAGTCACTCGAGATGACCACCGGGGTGCATTACTTCGACAATGAAAACCCGACCGAGGGTGTCAACTACGACTTTCGCAGCTTCTCAGCTCTGGGATCGCTGCGTTGGCGTCCTGGCGGGGGACAGCGCTTCAGTCTCCTCACCGAGTACAGTTGGTCGTCCATCAAATCGGATATTCTCTTTCGCAACCCGGGCCGGTTGTCGCAGAACATTGCGTCGTCGTACCGCGACCTCGGCCACGCCGTGACCTCGGTCGCCGACCTCGTTTTACCGACCGGCAGCGCCACCGTGCAGCCCCGGCTCAGCGTAGGGGGATCGCTTTTCGTCTCGAGCGGCAGCCGTCCCACGGACTACTACCAGCCGCTGGCACGCTTCACGGTGCCCCTCCACGGCCATGTTGGCGTGTACGCTGAATGGAGGTGGTACGGTCTTTCGCAAAGCTTCTATGTGTTCGAGAACTTCCAGACCCACCACTTGATCACCGGTCTGGAACTGAACCTATGAGGGGACCAGCATGCGCATAACACCGATCATCTGCGCTTCGATGCTAATCGCGGCTTCCGCCGTGGCCGCCATGATCCCCGGCGACTCCGAGCGCGGCGCCGAGCTCTTCCGCTCGCAGAAGTGCGTGACCTGTCATAGCATCAACGGCGAAGGCGGCGATACGGCGCCGGACTTGGCCCGACGTCCAGCCGGCCGCTATACGCCGTCGCTGCTGGCGGCCACGATGTGGAACCACGCCCCAGCCATGTGGGAGGCCATGGAGCAAGCCAATATAGAGAGGCCGCAGCTTACCGTCGAGCAGGCCGCCGATCTATTCGCCTTCTTCTACGCCCACCGCTATGGCGAGAGGCCCGGCGACGCCGGCCGGGGCAAGCAGGTTTTCACCGAGAAAGGGTGCGCTCGGTGTCATCTGGACGGAGACGCCCCCGCACTCTCCGAATGGACCGCCGCCCACAACGCCGTCGAGCTGGCACGGTCCATGTGGAACCACGCTCCAATGATGCAGGCCGCGCTGGGCGACCAGCCGTGGCCTCGCCTCACCCCGCAGCAAATGACGGACCTGGTTGTCTACGCGCGCAACGTGCCGGGAGCGCGTCAGACAGAGCCGGTCTTTGACCCGGCATCGGCCGAAACGGGACGAACGCTCTTCGAGGCAAAGGGTTGCAACGGCTGCCACACCGGCGATCAGGCACTCGCGGGCCGACTGCAAGGGCGATCGCTCGCCGGCCTGGCTGCCGCGATGTGGAACCACGCGCCCGAGATGCGCGACTCCGCCCAGGAACTGCGTCCCGAGGAGATGAGTCGTCTGGTCGGTTACTTGTGGTCGATTCAGTACTTCGACTATCCGGGCGACAAGAGTTCGGGCCGGCAGATAGCGGTGAAGAAAGGCTGCGTCTCCTGTCACGAATCAGGCCGGTCGGCGCCGGACTTCAAGAACTTGGGCCCGGAACTGGATGCGATCCGTTTCGCTTCCGCCATCTGGCAGCACGGACCTGCCATGCTCCGCGAGATCCAACGCCAGAATAAGCGGTGGCCGCGGTTCGAAAACTGGGAACTAAACGACCTGCTGGCCTACGTCAACTCTCTTTAATACCCGAAACTCTTCTATCGGCCATGGAAGGGCACCGGGCGATGTCCGTGCACCCCTTTATTCAACGGCGGGGAATCAAGAGGAGATTCGGCCCGATCGAAATTGTTTCGCACCATTTGCAGTCCGCACGAAGTTATTTCAATATTTGACCAATTTCGCCCGATGGCCTTGAACCAGAGTGTTCCATCCGATACAATGACCTCCAAACCAAAACGCCGTCAGCGCGTGCAGCCGTGCGCAGACTCACGCTTTCAATGAAGCAGCATGAGCGTCGCCATGGCGGACTCTGTTCTTCAGCCCTTTCTGAGGAGGCAAACATGAGGGGTACATGTCAGCTTATACTTTTCTCTGTCGCGTTATTGATTGCGCAGGGCACTCTGTGGTCGCAGGTGGAGACCGCGCGTATCACGGGTACGATCACCGACTCCACGGGAGCCGTGGTTCCTGGAGCGACGGTGGTGGTCACACACCTGCAAACTAACCGTGAATTTCGAACCGCGAGCAATTCCGCCGGGCGCTACGATGCGCCGAATCTGCCCATCGGCGACTACCAGGTAGTGGTCGAGTCGCCTGGATTCAAACAGACCGTAAGGAGCGGAATCAATCTCGAAGTCCAGGAAACCGCCGTGCTCGATTTCGCGCTGGAGGTCGGCGCGGTGTCGGAGAGCATCGAGGTCGTCTCGGACACTCCGTTGCTCCAGACGGTGGAGGCCAGCCAGGGGGAGGTGATCGACAACAAGAAGATCGTCGATCTGCCATTGAATGGTCGCGATTATATTCAACTCGCACTTCTTTCGAGCGGCGCCATCCAACCAGTCGGGGGGCGAGCGGGCGGATTCAGCGCGTCCGGCATGAGGACGACACAGAACAACTACCTTCTGGACGGCATCGACAACAACAACCTCCAGAGCGCGACGCAGGGGCGGCGCGCCGAAACGGTGAAGCCGTCCATTGACGCTGTTCAGGAGTTCAAGGTCGTTACGAACATGTACTCGGCGGAGTACGGCCGCGCCGCTGGGGGCGTCGTGAACCTGACTTTGAAGTCCGGCAGTAATGATTTCCACGGTTCCGTCTTCGCATTCTTGCGCAACGATGTTCTGGACGCGAAGAACTTTTTCGACTCCCCAACAGCGGACAAACCGCCGTTCAAGCGCAGCCAGTTCGGTTTCGCCGTGGGCGGGCCGATCATCAAGAACAAGACATTCTTTTTCGGCGACTACGAAGGCACGCGGATTCGGGAGTCGCGGACAGTCAATAACACGATTCCCACACCGGCGATGCGGACCGGCGACTTCTCTGGAATCGATGAGACGATCTTCGATCCCGACACGCTCCAGGAAATCGACGGCCAGTTCGTTCGCAGCCCCTTCCCTGGCAACAGGGTTCCCGCGAACCGGTTCGATCCGGTCGCCGCAATCGCGAAAGACTGGTATCCGGATCCGCAGAACTCGAGCGTCACCCAGAACTTTCTCTTCAATCCGCCCGCGACGGAGGACCGCGACCGCTTCGACATTCGCATCGACCAGAACTTCGGGTCGAACGACAATGTCTTCTTCCGCTTCAGCCAAGACGAACGGGACCTCCCAGGATCGCCGAACCTGCCCGGCGAGGCGATCGGCGGCGGCAATGCGGCGGACTTCAATCACACCGGCAACAACATGGTGCTTGCCTGGAACCACATATTCTCGCCCAGGATCCTGACCTCGAATCGGGTTGGATGGAACCGGATGGATACGAAGCGTACGCCTCCTTTTGACAGGAACGTGAACGCTGAGCTGGGACTCACCGGAGTGGATCAGGCAATGGCCGGCGCTCCGATCTTCAATATTTCCGGCGTTACCAATCTGGGTCTGGGGCCGAACATTCCGAATCTCGCGGAGTCACAGACCCGCCAGTTCAAGAACGACACCACTTTCATCCATGGCAAACACACGCTCAAGGTCGGCGCCGATGTGCAGTTCCTGAGGAACGATCTCGATAACCCGAAGCGCCGTATTGGCGATTTCATCTTCAACGGGAACTTCACCCGCAACCCGGATGGGAATGTTGGTGGAGACCCCTTTGCGGACTTCCTGCTCGGCATCCCCGTCGAGAGCCGTGTCGCGCGCGGGGTGTTTATGAATCTGCGCGCGCCCTTCTATCACTTCTATGCTCAGGACGAGTGGAAGATCACGCCGAGGCTGACCCTGAATCTTGGCGTGCGGTATGAGGTATTCCGCCCGTGGGTGGAGGATAGCCGCGATGCATGGGCCCAGTTCGACATCGAGTCCGATCCGGTCAACCCTCGACTTGTAGTTGCCCAAAACACCGGAAGCCGCATCGATCGCGCCTTGGTCGAGACGGATTGGAACAACTTCGGGCCGCGGGTCGGGCTGGCCTTTA
>CAYLSS010000181.1:0-7090 GCA_964385765.1 uncultured Solibacteraceae bacterium | reverse complement strand
CGTTCAGCCGGGAGAGTTGGAAGTTCTGTCTGGAGAATGGCTTAGAGGACGGACTGCGGTTTCCGATCCGGTTTCCGACCCGGCTTCCAGACCCGGTTTCCACGGTTTCCCGGCGGGCTGTCCCCGGCTTCGGTCGCGTGTGCATGGCGTCAAATCCGCATGCTAATCTGAGCCGAGAAGGGGTTCGATTTTCCTCCATGTCTTTGCGAGATGTGATGCTGGCGCTTGCGAGTACTCTACTCGCTACGTCTCTGGCTGTGGCTCAATTCGCTGAGAGCGGCAACGAACCCGAAAATAGAGTAACGTTTTCCGACATCACTTCACAGGCCGGGATCCATTTTCGTCACCATGCATCCCGGACGTCGCAAAAATACTTGATCGAGACTATGGGGGCAGGGGTTGGCTTACTTGACTACGACAATGATGGGTGGCTCGACATTTTCTGGGTGAACGGAGCAGCATTATACGACCCCATGGCAAGAGGACAGGATGCGGATAAATCGCCCTCCGACTACTGGAATCGGCTTTACCGCAATCAAGGGGATGGCACGTTTCTCGACGTGACGGAAACAGCCGGGCTCGCCGGCGAAGGCTACGGGATGGGCGTAACCGTGGGGGATTACAACAACGATGGACATACTGATTTATACGTCACAAATTT
Source organism: uncultured Solibacteraceae bacterium (assembly GCA_964385765.1). Classification (GTDB taxonomy): domain Bacteria; phylum Acidobacteriota; class Terriglobia; order Bryobacterales; family Bryobacteraceae; genus CAWELS01. The sequence goes on along the minus strand of CAYLSS010000181.1, from coordinate 6,429 downwards.
TGGACACAACCACCTTTACCACAACCTTGGAGACGGGACATTTCGAGATGTAACAGCGGTGGCTGGTGTACAAGCGGGAGGTTGGTCTAGTGGAGCCGGGTTTGTCGACTATGACCGTGACGGCCAACTCGACCTATTCGTCGCCCGTTATTTAGATTGGAACTTCGAAAATAATCCTTGGTGCGGACCACGCAATAGCAAGGAGCGCGGATATTGCCATCCTGGCGCCTTTGAGCCTGTGAGCCATCTCCTGTATCGTAACCAAGGCGATGGAACCTTTGAAGATGTATCAGCAACGGCGGGTATCTCGCGTCATCCAGGTAAAGGTCTTGGGGTTGCGGTGAATGATCATGATGCCAACGGATGGCCAGACGTCGTGGTGGCGAACGATCAGCAGGCCCAACAATTGTTTCATAACAACGGAGACGGCACCTTTGCGGAGCGAGCCTTGGAGCTTGGCCTTGCTTATAACGCCGACGGCAAGCCATTTGCAGGAATGGGAGTCGACTTCAATGATTACAATAATGATCTGCTGCCAGATATCTTCATCAACGCATTGTCTCTTGACGGTTACCGATTATTTCGTAACCTTTCTGGGGGTTTCGAGGATATAAGTCATGAGGTTGACCTGTTTCGCCTGTCCTTTCCCTACAGCGGCTGGGGCGCGAACTTTGCGGATTTCGATAATGACGGCTGGAAGGACCTGTTTGTTGCGCAAGGTCACGTGATGGACACGATCTCAATTGATTTCCCACACATATCTTATGAGCAACCGCTGCTGCTGTTAAGAAACGTCGAAGGACGCTTTGTTGATATGCGTGACGGCAATGACCCTGTTTTCACCGCTCCACGGCCTGCCCGTGGAGCGGCCTTTGGGGACATAAATAATAACGGCTTAATCGATGTTGTAATCAACAATAATGATACGGAAGCGCTTATCCTTCGCAATATTCAGCCAGAGGGTAATTGGATAGTAATTCACCTCATCGGTACGCACAGCAATAGGAGCGCAATTGGTTCCCATGTCACGGTGACAGAAACTTCAGGACGGCAGCAACACTCAATTGTATCAACTGCGGGCAGCTATTTATCTGCGAGCGATGGACGTGTCCACTTCGGCTTGGGGGCAACTAAGCAAATTAAAAAGTTGGAAATAGTTTGGCCAAGTGGCATCAGGCAAGTTCTTCAAAATGTAGGCACCAATCAAATACTGGAGATCAGGGAGCGAACTACGGAGTGAGCGTACATCCACCTCCGTTCTCGATACACTGGAGATTGTGCCGAAACACGGAATTGTTTGGATCGAGCAAAAGTGCCCGGTTTATTTCCTGAACAGCCCGATCAAGGTCATCCACGCTTGCCAACGCGACAGCAAGAGCATTTCTGGCACCCGCATCGTCAGGCATGAGGTCGACGGCTTTGGAGCAGGCTGCAAGCGCTTCAACGGCATGTCCATCAGCTAGAAGGGCACGTCCCAGATAGTAGTATGCATTCCCGTGTGCAGGATTCAGCTCAGTCGCTCGCTTGAATTGCTGTATGGCGTGATGCGTTTCCTTCTTTACCAGCAAAGCAAGACCTAAGTTATAGTACGCGAAACCATTTTCTGGATCCAGCTTTGTAGCCTCTTCTAGCTTCTCCATGGCCTCCGCGATGCGGCGCTTTTCAAGGGACGTGATCCCAGCCTCGACGTAGGACCTTGCGAGAATGGAATTGCTCGAACGTTCATTGACCGTCTGAGCCTCCTGGAGCAGTTTCTTCGCCTCCTCGTGTTCGCCAAATTTTTGCAGCGCCCGCCCCAGGTTGTAGAGTACGGTTGGATCGCCGGGCAACGCTTTCCTTGCAAGGCGCAACTCTCCCACCGCATTTTCGATCCGTCCCAGCCGGAGCAGGACAACACCCAGGTCGCGGCGCGCCTCACCCGAGTCAGGGTCGATAGCCAGCGCATGCCTCAGGGCGGTCGTCGCCGCGTCCAGATCTCCCAGCTTCAAAGCAACCCTACCCAGCGCTTGGGCGGCGCCCGATGAACTCGGATTGAGCTTGAGCGCGGCCTGATATTCCTCGAGGGCGTTCGGCAGTTCGCCGGTTGATTCGTATAGCTGTCCGAGCTCCCGGCGGACGGCACTGCCATGCTCGTAACGTAAGGCGGCTTGGTACTCGAAAATCGCTTCTTCGTAGCGCTTACTGCCAGCTAACAGAGAGCCGAGCAAGCGACGAGCCTCCACGTCCGACGGGTCGACTTGGACGGCCGAGCGAAGCTCCTTCTCGGCCGCTTCTGTTTGACCTGCCTGAGCTAGAAGGATGCCACTGTTCCGGCGCAATGTAATGTCATTCGGCGCCAGCGCGGAGGCCGTCTTCATTGCTTTAATCGCCGCTGGCAGCCGACCCATGCCTTGCAAAGCCAGAGAAAGGTTGTTGTGCAGGCGAGGGTCGCCAGGCGCCAATTCCAGTGCAACCTTCAGAGCCTTAATCGCCCCTTCAAAGTTTCCTTGGCGTCGCCTGACAACGCCAAGGTTATTGAGGGCATCCACGTTGTCAGGATCAACTTCAACGGCAGCTTCGAACTTCGCTTCGCTCTCGCTGTATCGCTCCTGTTCAGCCAGCTTGATACCCTCCGCCACAAGGCGGTCTGCTACATCTGTGTCACCTGCGCGAAGTGGCGGCCCAAAGGCAAACAGTAGTATCAACCAACACACCGGCATGTCTTCCAAAACGGGAAACCTGGTATAGGAAATAGAGGCACCTGCGATGCCAAGTATGCCGCCGTAGTTTTGTTGCAGGCTTCCCTCAGAACAATAGTTTCAACCCAAACTGAATGATTCGTTGGGACTCATCGACCGTGGAGGTGATCTGGCCGAACTGTGCCGAGGAAGCATTCGCGTTCGGGAACCGGAAGTTTGCATTGTTAAATAGATTGAAGAACTCCGCCCGAAACTGAAGGTCAACTCGTTCTGTGATTGGCGTGTTCTTGATTACGCTGAAGTCCGTCTTGAAGAACGCAGGCCCTCTGAGGATATTCCTCCCCGCATTACCAAAAGTTCCGGGCTGGTTGACGATGAACTTCGAGGTATCAAAAAACTCCAGCAGTTCCGCTCCACGCGACCGGCCGGAAAGGTCAGCGTCTCCGCCCAGAAAGTCGGCATGATCTGCGCCGATTCCGGTAAAAGAGTTATCACGGCCACTGAAAGCAGTAAACGGAAGACCGCTTTGCCATATTACAATGGAATTCAGCTCCCAGCCGTTCAGGATCTTTCCAGCCGCTCCCGTCACGTCTACTCCCGGTACGGCCCAGACATTAGAGAACTTAAAATTGTGCTCCACATCGCCATCCGACAACCCGCGGTCAATAGTTCTGTCAAATGGGCTCGTCGAGGTTCCCGATGCGATGTCATCGATGTTTCGGGACCAAGTATAGTTGGTTAACAGCGAATACCCGTGGCTAAATCGTTTTTCAAGATTCAACTGCAAGCCGTGATAAAAAGAGTTTCCACCGGAGTCGAATCGTCGCACACGTCCAAAGGCATCCGGATAGCGGCGTCGAGCCTGAGTGTTTCCGACTGTCGACAAAGGATTTCCCTGCTCGTCAACGCCCGGGATAAAGATGCCGGGATTTGCTTCGGTGGTCAGTCGTTGGCGGCTTCCCTTATTACCCACATAAGCGACGCTGGCAACCCAGTCGGTGGCCATTTGCCGCTCGACGCGGAGACTCCAAGTTTGAAGTTGCGGAATACGGAAGTCTAGAGAAAAGAACCTACGGATGTCGTTTCGTGGTGCAAATACAAAATCGGATCCCGGCAACGTGTCGCCGAAATTAGCCGGAAAGGGATTGTCCAGTCCCGCACTACCGTAGGGATCGGCAAAATCTACATCCCTGAGGGTAAAGGTTCCAGCAAACGGCGCGATATTGGAGAAAGGATTAAATTCACTAGTCTGCAGGGGTGTGTAATAAATCCCAGCGCCGCCGCGGACCACCGTCGAACCCGTCACCCGGTAGGCAAATCCGACTCTTGGGCCGTAGTTATTCCAATTGTCCTCTAGCCCAGCCTCAGGGCATCCCGGGTCTCCTCCGAACAACATCCCTTCAGGAGCATTCGGAAAACGCTCAGAACGCAGGCCGGTGCCGGGCATCCAGCATGCCGCGCGTCCATCCGCATCTTTGGGGGGAAGGTATGGGTCCCACCTGAGCCCGAGGTTCAGGCTCAACTTGGGCGTGACACGCCAATTATCCTGGACGAAAAAGCCCCACCGGATGCCATCCTGATCTTTAAACTCGCCACCCCCTTGGCGGAAATCGGAAACACGCCCAAACATGAAATCCGAAAGACCGAAATTTGACAATTGCCCGTTGAAAGTAATCTGCCCTGCCATCTGGAACGTGTTGATAATATTGTTCTGCGTGCGAATTGCCTCTCCTCCAAATTTCAACTCGTGGTTACCTACAATCTTCGTGACAACATGCCGGATGGACAAATCGTCCCGGTCAAAGTCCCCCAAGTGGTTCGTTCGAATCCGGAAGCCATCTGTGACAGTCAATACGAGTTCAGGCGGGGCATTCAATGAAGTGTCCTCGGGACCTAATATGTTGACGCCTGCATCGCTGAAACTGAATGGGGCACCCGAGAGCGAGCCGCCCCGCTGAAGGTTTATGCCAAAACTAGTTGTGAAGAGGAAAGTTGGACTGGCGATATAGGTGTGCGAGAGGGAAACGGCCTGTACGCGCACCGCATTACCAGCGCTGGTGGACGCGAGCACATTGCCTTGGGGAATCTCTGGAGGTGAATCAAAATCCGTGAAGAAATAGCTTCCGGAGATGGAATGATTTCCTTCCGTAAAATCTCCCTTGATTAGAAATTGATCCTCATCCTGCACGAATTTTGTCCCCGGAAACGTCAATCTCCGATTAGGACCGTTTGGTAGCGGAATATTATCCAGGAAAAACTTCGACACCGGACTAATCCGGCTCGCGGGTATTTGGTTATTGCTGAGGGGCTCACCGGAAAGTGGATCGACAATCTGTGTCGAGACCGCCGAGAAGTCACCTTCCCTCTCTTCCGCGGTTGGCACGAACGACACCCTTCCCTGCTCAGTAAATCGAACCTCTGTGATCTGAACGTTCGCGAAGTAGAACAGTTTATTCTTGACGATTGGCCCACCGACGCTGCCGCCGAATTGGTTACGTTTGAGGCCGTCGTTTTCGGCCGCAAAAAACTCCCTCGAATTGAGATCACCGTTGCGGAGAAATTCAAATAGGCTACCGTGAATTTCATTCGTCCCGGACTTAGTTACAATATTCACCTGCCCGCCCGAGCCGGTTCCGTATTCAGCGGTAAACTGTGTAGACTGAAGCGTAAACTCCTGAATCGCATCTGGATTCGGAAAGGGCAAGCTGGCATTCAGATACGTATCATTGTGGCTTATGGCGTCCATCTGGAAGTTGACTTCGCTGATTCCAGCTCCATTGACGCCGGCGGTCTCCTCCCCCGGATATACTCCCCCGTGGCCACAAATTCTACAGCTATTTCGTCCGAGGTCCACGCTGCCCGCGGCGAGGTAGATCAGTCGCTCCGGCCTCCTTCCCTCTAATGGAAGGGTCACTACTTCTCTTCGCCCAATATTCTCTTCCGCGGTGGCAGTTCGGGTATTAATCGCCTCGGCCTCCGAAACGACGGTGACGCTTTCCGTTACCTCTCCGACCCGGAGAACCACATCCTGCGTCGCTTCTTGGTTAACGGTGAGAGTGATGCCCGATTGGACATAGGTCATAAATGCGGGTTTTCTCACCCTTAACTCATATGATCCGACAGGCAGTCTGGGGAACAGGTATGCTCCGGCGGAGTTTGATCGCGTCGTCTGCGACAGTCCGGTCTCCGTGTTAACAACTGTGATGTCAGCGTCTGGGACCACCGCCCCACTGGGGTCCCGAACGACTCCACTGAGAGTCGCCGTCGTATACTGAGCATAAAGAGGAACTATAAGGATTGACAAGATGATTGCCAACCGTAGTACAATAACCCCTCTATTGGTTGTGATGTGCATCTTAAAACCGCCCTCCCTCTACGCCCCTCGCGTTGAGATTTGAGTGCCTGAAACGACTGTTCGGACACATTTTCAGCTTTTGCGGCAGTATAGCTCTGGCCGTAATTCGTGTCAAGCTGCGCCGGAGAAATGGGAGAAATGTTTACATACGCGACGGAAATATCTGTTGCCGCCGATCGGTGCGCATCGTCTCTCAGGTCGGCGCCGCGGCTTCTGTTTCACCGCCACCGCGAACGCAGCGTCGACAGCTTCAGCTTTCTCTGCGGCAGACTCAGCCGACCCGCCTGAGGGGGGGTGCACCACACGTCAGCGGTGTTGTTTGTTCGCCTTCGCAGGTGTGCCTTGTCGCCGCCTGGGTGCGAGATTGAGTTAACCTTTCGAGCTGCCACCGCGCTG
>CAYLSS010000180.1:3172-7098 GCA_964385765.1 uncultured Solibacteraceae bacterium | reverse complement strand
TCGCGCTTGTCCGGCGTGGCGGCGATGTAGGCCCAGCCGCCGGCGATGCGGCAGAGGTAGGCGACGAAGAAGACGAGGGTAAAACCGAGGGCGAACTTCTTGACATCAGCGCCGAGGGCCCGGGCCCCGATGCCCATGACAACGAGAAGGAAGAAGAAGGTCAGCAACAGAGCGGGGAGGCCGCCCAGCCCGGCGTAAGCCTTCGACGCGGTCGTGACAGACTCGGTGATTTCGATCCAGACTTCCGATTTCGCCGCCCAGCCGAGCAGGTCGGCTCCGAATAGCGACGCCAGGGCCGCCAGCACAATGACGACCCCGATATAGACAGCCAGCCAATCTTCGCTGACTTTGGCTTTGATCGCTTGCATTTCTACACCAGGCTCTCTCTGACCGAGAGAGTGATCTTATAAAAGACCGTGACCATCAGGCAACCGATGGCCCAGATGCCGACGGCGATTCCAATCTCGGGGATGGTGGGAGAGTATTCGGTGATCGCGCCGAGCGGCGACGGAACGAAGCCGCCGACGATGAGACCGAGGCCCTTGTCGATCCACAGCGAAATGAAGACAAGCGCACAGGTAAACGGGAGAACTCTGTGATTTTGCCGGAACTTCGGATGGATGAGCAGCACGAGCGCCACCACCGACAGAATCGCCGATGTCCACATCCAGGGAACGAGTTCCGTGTGTCCCTCCAGGCCGACGAACAAGTACAGGAAGTGGTGTGTGTGCTCGGGGATGCCGCTGTAGAAAACGGTGAACAGTTCCATCAACACGAAGAAGACGTTGACGCACATTGCGTAGGTGACGATGAGAGCGAGTTTATTGAGGGGTTCGCGGCCGACGTCGAACCAGGTGAGTTTGCGGATGAGCATGCAGAGCAGGATCAGGAGGGCCGGGCCGGCCGCGAAGGCCGAGGCGAGGAAGCGCGGCGCCAGGATGGCGGTCAGCCAGAAGGACCTTCCCGGCAAGCCGTTGTACAGGAACGCGGTGACCGTGTGAATACTGATGGCCCATGGAATCGAAAGGATGATGACAGGCTTGATCCACGACGGCGGCGCGACTCCTTTGCGCTCCGCGCTGAGCGTAACGAGGGCGATGGTGGCGTTCAGCACCAAATAGCCGAACAGCGACACCATGTCCCAGAACATCATCGAGTTGGGGGTTGGGAAGAGCATCACATTCGTGACGCGTGTGGGCTGGCCCATGTCCACAAAGATGAAAAGCATGCACATGGTGACCGCCGAAATGGCCAGGAACTCGCCAAGGATCGTGATCTTGCCGAAGACCTTGAAGTTGTGCAGGTAGTAGGGCAGCACCACCATCACCGCCGAAGCGGCGACACCAACCAGGAAGGTGAACTGAGCGATATAGAGGCCCCAGGTGACATCGCGGCTGAGGCCGGTGATGGCCAGCCCTTCTTCGAACTGCCGCAGATAAAACAGCAATCCGATGCCGATGACGGCGAACAGGCCCACAATCCAGAGCCAGTATCTCCGATCTCCGACAACTGCTTTTTCGAACATGAACATGGCCAGGACCTCACAAAATGTAGAAGACTTCGGGCTTCGTCCCGAGTTCCGGCTTGCGCCGGAGCGTGAACTGTTCCTTGAGCAAGCGGCGGACTTCGGAGCTCGGGTCAGCGAGGTCACCGAAGACGAGCGCTTTCTCCGGGCAGGCTTCCACGCAGGCCGGCTGTTCTCCTCGGGCGAGCCGTTCGTCACAAAACGTGCATTTTTCGACAACGCCTTTTGTGCGCGTCGGATAAGCGGAGTTGATCTGATCGATGTGCGGCCGCGGGTCGGACCAGTTGAAGCTGCGGGACCCGTAGGGGCAAGCCGCCACACAGTAGCGGCAGCCGATGCAGCGGTGCCAGTCCATCATCACGATGCCGTCGGAGTCGCGTTTCCAGGTCGCCTGTGTCGGGCAGACGCGCACGCAGGGCGGCTCGTCGCAATGGTTGCAGAAGACCAGGACCTCGCGGTGCTCGAGCGCCTCGTTCGGATACTCGGTCTCATGCGACGGGAAGGCCCGGTGGAACTCCTCTTTCCAGATCCACTTCACCTCGCGAGCCTGGTCATCGATCTCCGGAACGTTGTGAGTGACGTGGCACGCTTCCACGCACTTCGTGCAGCCGTCGGCCTGGACACACTTTTTGGTGTCGATGACCATGCCCCAGCGCCTGGCGGTGAGCGCTTCCGGATGCTCGGAGACAGACTCGTCCCGCGCCTCGACAATCCGGACCAGTCCATTACCGGCGAACGCTCCGGCCAGCGCGCAGCCGGTCACCTTGAGAAACGATTTCCGATCCATGCTCATTCGCCCGTGCCTCCTTCCACTGTTGCCGGGGCGTCGTGAGTCAGCACTGCGGTGGCGACGACGCCCGGCGCGGAGGGGTCGACGTGGCAGTCCCAGCAATAGGGTGTTACCGCGGCGTAGTCATGACATTTGTCGCAGAATTGCGCTTTTTGGGTATGGCAGCCGATACAGGTCTTCGACAGGCTCATCTCATAGGTCTTGCCGCTGACAGTGACCATCCGGTTGCCTTTGCGGACCACCTCGTCGCGCCACTCCATCAGGATGTCCATGTGGTGGTTCCGCATGTATTCGGCCGGATAGATACAGGCTTCACCCTCGGCTTTTTGGAGCTCGGGCGGCGTCGAGTCAGTGCCGGCGGCTGTGTTGTACCAGATCGGGAAGGTGATCAGGCCAAGGAAGACGGCCAACCCGAGGAAAATGAGACCGCGGTCACGCATTGGTCACCTCCTCTTCTTGCCGGACATGCGGCAGCGGCTCGCCGCGAAGATCGACCTTTCGTTCCGGCTCGCCGTCGACGATGAGCGCGTTGCCCACCAGTTCGTGAATGCCCGCGACCTCGACGCCAGGCACGAAGTACTCGAGCAGGGGCGGCAGCGTGGCCTTGTCGATGGCGCAGATGCAGGTCAGAAGATTGACGCCGTGCTTTTCCTTGACATACTTGACGGCATTGGCTCGCGGGAAGCCGCCCCGAAGTCGCATCTCCATGTTTTCGTCGTTGCCCAGACCGGCCCCCGCCCCGCAGCAGAACGTCTGCTCTCGGATCGTATTCTCGGGCATTTCGTGGAACTGATTGCAGACGTTTTTCAGAACGTAACGCGGCTCTTCAAAGAGCCCCATGGCACGGGCCGGGTTGCAGGAATCGTGGAAAGTGACATTCCAATGATCATTGCGGCGGGGATCGAGCTTGAGTTTGTTGTGACGGATGAGATCCGAGGTGAACTCGGTGATGTGGATCATCTTTGTCGACGCCGCGTGATCGAAGACAGTCCCGGTAATCGAGGATTTGGGCACCTCCAGGAAGTCCGCCGGGCCGTTCATCGTGTCCATGTATTGATGGAGCACGCGCCACATGTGGCCGCACTCGCCGCCGATGAGGTATTTCACCCCGAGGCGTTGAGCCTCGTGATAGATCTTGTTATTGAGGCGTTTGATGAGCTCGTGGGAGTTGAAGAGGCCGAAGTTGCCTCCCTCGCTGGCGTATGCGCTGAGCGTATAGTCGATGCCGGCCTGGTGAAAGAGCAGCAGGTAGCCGAGCAGGGTGTAGTAGGCCGGGGAGGCAAAGTAGTCGGCCGACGGCATGACGAAGAGGACTTCGGCGCCTTTCTTCATGATGGGGGCTTCGACCTTGACACCGGTGAGGTCTTCGAGCTCGTCGACGGCGAACTCGATCGAATCCACGAAGCCGTGCGGCTGGACGCCGAGATGGTTACCGGTCCGGTAGCAGTTGGCCGCCGGCTCGAGCGCCCAGGCGATGTTGACGCCGACCTCCTGCAGAAGCTCGCGGCCGATCATGGTAATCTCGGCCTGGTCAATGCCGTAGGGACAGTAGAGCGAGCACCGGCGGCATTCGGTGCACTGGTAGAAGTAGTAGAACCACTCCTTGAGGAC
>CAYLSS010000180.1:0-3162 GCA_964385765.1 uncultured Solibacteraceae bacterium | reverse complement strand
GAGGACGTCGACGGTAAGATCGCGGGCGCCGGCCATCTTGCCGAGCATCTTGCCCGAAGTGGTGAAGTATCGGCGGTAAACCGAGCGAATCAGCTCGGCGCGCAGCACCGGCATGTTCTTCGGGTCTCCCGAACCGATATAGAAATGGCATTTGTCCGCGCAGGCGCCGCAGCGCACACAGATATCCATGAAGAGGCGGAAGGAGCGGAACTTCTCGAGCTTGTCCTTCATCGCCTTGAGGATGATCTCCTGCCAGTTTTCAGGCAGCTTCCAATCCGCGTCCATCGGCTGCCACTCGCGCGGATTCGGCAGGCCGAGATAGGTAAGGTTTTTCGGCGCGGCGCTGTAGCAGAAAGTGCCTCGGCGAAATTCGACGGGCGCATTCATCCAGTCAGATTGGGGCGGCTCGTAATCAATCTGCACGAGTTGTTCGACGCTGGGAATTTGGTCAGCCATGGCTACTCCTTGTCCGCCTTCGGCTCAGCCAGCCCCACGGCGACCAGCTTGTCCCGGAACTCTTCTTCCCATTCTTCATAGGTATGGACCTTAACCTCTGGATTCCAGGGATTGACATGGCGCCGGTAGCGACTGTTGTTCGCGAGGCTCCGCGTGGGGCTCAGGAAGACGCCGGGCATATGCATCAGCTTGCTGAACGGGAAGTAAGCGATGAGCGCGCTCAGCAGGAAGAGGTGGATGAAGAAGGTCGGCCCCACCGACTCCGGAACCACCGGCGATAGCGTCACCAGGCCGACGCCAAGCTGCTTGACAGCCACGATGTCGACCTTGGTGAAGTAGCGCATCAGGAGTCCGGAGCCGGCGAGGCCGATCAGCAGCAGCAGAGCGAAGTAGTCCGTGACCAGCGAGATGTAGCGGACCTGCGGGTCGAACAGCCGCCGGGCCAACAGGTAGCTGAGGGCCAGAAACAGGAACAGGCCGGTCCAAAGCAGCGTTGGAGCGCCGATCTGGAAGAAACCGTCGAGCGTTTCGATCCCGCTGACCCAGGCTGGTGTCGGCTCCATGAAGAAGCGCAGGTGGCGCAGGAAGACGATCAGGAACGACCAATGAAACACCATCGCACCGAGCCAGAGCCACTTCTCTTCTCCGTAGGCGAGCTGGGGACCGCTGCGCAGCTCCGATTTCGTGTTTCGGAACAGAGAACGGAACAGCAGGACTTCGAGGAGCATGCGGCCGATGACGCCAAGCGTGGTGAACGGGTTGTCGAGCTTGGAGTACTTAATCCATGGCAGCGAACGCTGTTGTCCTCCGGTTGTCGGAATCCGAAAGGGGACCGGAGCCGAGGACCATCGAACCACCCGATAGACAAGTCCTGCGAGGAAGATGGCGATCGCCGCGTACGGCAACACCGTGCCGAAAATGAAGCGAAGGCCCTCCACCTGTCCGCCGATGTAACCCAGCGCGATCAGGACGCTGACAAGCATTAGGGCAGTGAGCACATTCATAACCGAGTAACCTCGCTTCCGCCGGGGGCCGGCGCCGGGGCCGGGCGTAACGGCTTCGGGCCTCAACGCACCCGCGGTCCGCTAGGCCGAAGCCGGTGACGAGCCATTTGCCCGCCGGGACGCAATCTTTTCCAGGACGTAGACCCTGCGTTTCGCCTCATTGACCCGAATTTCCCAACTCTTCTCCCGGCAATGCATGTAGAGGTCAAAGGCAAGCAGGGCAAGACGGTCAATGCGCGTCTGGAGTTCGAGCACCCGCGGACCATCGAGGGCACACTCTTCGCGGACGATCGTTCGCAGGAGGAAAATGAAGTCGACCGCCTGACCGGGAGCGAAATCCTGCACCGCGCGAACGTGGACGATTTCATCCAGAGCGGATCGTACCGCAGTCTCATCGAAGGCGCCGAACAACTCCCTTACGACAACCGGCAGGCCATGCTTCAGCACCCTCCCAACCGGGTTGCGGAAGGGATCCTTGTTGTCGACGAGGAACCGGCTGGTCTCCTCGGGATAGGTCCGGCAGACCTGAGCCAGCCACTTCCGGACCACCGCCTCTTGTTGGGAGGCTGTCAGATCCAAAAGCGGCGGGCTCGATGCCTTCACGGGAAACTCCTCAGACGCAGCCGGTCGGCTTGGGCAGGCCGGCAAGCTTGCACGCTCCCTTGGCCGGTCCGGACGGGAACAGCTCGTAGATCTTGTTGAGCTTGAAGCCGGTCTCCTTGCAGAGCTTCCGGATCATGGGCGCGATGCCGAACTGCAGGTAGTAGTCGCGAAGGTAGTTGATGACCTTCCAATGTTCCTCGGTCAGTTCTTCAACGCCCTCACTGGTGGCGAAGTCCCTGGCGACATCCTCGTTCCAGATGGAGGGATCATTGAGGAAGCCGTCCTCGTCGACATCGTACTTCTTTCCGTTCATTTCGAAAATAGGCATATTGTTGCTTCTCCTAGTTCAACGTATAGCCGCGGCCCCGGGCGAAAGACGACCGGTCCGCCGGCTGTTATCTCATCTCAATGAAGCCGCACGGGCACGCGTCGGCACACTTCTTACAACCGTTGCAGAGCTCGAGCTTCACGCGATAGTGCTGACCCTTGGGCAGTCTTTCGAAAGCGTTGTTGGTGCAGTACATCCAGCATGTCTCACAGTCCATGCACATACCGCAGGACATGCAGCGCTGGGCCTCGGCCGTCGCTTCTTCTTCGGTAAGACCGCGCTCGATCTCGGTATCCATGCGGCGTTCAACCACAGGAAGATGGGTCCGCTCGTGACGCTCGGCGGGCTTGTACCAGTCGAGCTTCAACTGATCGGCGCCGATTGCGGGCGGCCGTTCGGGTTTGACGAGTTCCTTGCCGCGGAGCCTGGCGTCAATGGCTTCAGCGGCGAAGCGCCCCTGGCCGATGGCGATGGACACCAGGCCAAGCTGGGTATCGTCGCCGCCCGCGTAAATACCGTCGACGGGCGTCTGGCCCCACTCGTTGGCCTTGATCCAATCTTTGTCGTTGCCAATGTCGAGAAAGCCGTTGAAGTTTGGCGCCTGGCTGATAGCCGCGATAATGGTGCTGGCTTCGATCTCGAACTCGGAGCCCTCGATCGGCACCGGACGGCGGCGTCCCGAAGCATCGGGCTCGCCGAGTTCCATACGGATGGCCCGAATGCCGGTTGCAGTGCCATTGTTGCAAATAATGCCGACCGGGGCGGCGAGGT
>CAYLSS010000179.1:0-7168 GCA_964385765.1 uncultured Solibacteraceae bacterium | reverse complement strand
ACACGCTCTCGCTCCGGTATCGTGATGGCGAGAAGGCCTTTCGAACGGAGGGCTGGAAGATACTAGCGACCAAGGAGGTTCCAACCGATCCGGCACGATCTTACAGAATGCGGGTCGAAGCTTATGGCGACCGGATTCGCTGCTTCTTGGACGGCGAACAGATCTTCACAGTGACCGACAGCCGCTATTCGGGCGGCAAGATCGGACTCCTTGCAACCACGCTGGTCCGCTTTCACGAGGTCTCGGTAACCACCACGCCATCGGAGAAAAAGGCTTTTCTTGAGCGGAAACTGGCCCGTCGAAAAGAGCTCGACGATCTCCGGCGCGAGAATCCGCGGCCCGCGCTCTGGAAGAGGATCTCGACTCCGGGCTTCGGCGTGGCGCGCGCCATTCGGCTCGGAGATCTGGACGGCGATGGCAATCTCGATCTCCTGCTGATTCAGAACGCGCCGTTTCTCGGAAATTACAACCATATCACCTGCATGACGGCCATCGACCTGGACGGTGACGTTCTCTGGCAGGTTGGCCATCCGGATCCCGACCATGCCTGGCTGAGTTATGATGTCGCCGCGCAGATCCACGACATCGACGACGATGGAGAGAACGAGGTCATTTACGCCTTGGAGCGATGGATCAGGGTCCTGAACGGCAAGACCGGCAAGCTTGAGGCAAAGTATCCCGCACCCGAGTCCAAGATCCTCCCGGAGGAAACTTCCTGGCTGGAGTACAAGCATTACTACCGCCGCGACCGGCTTCCCTACCTGAATGTCGATTGCTTCGCTTTCTGTGACCTCCGTGGAACCGGGAAGCCGCTCGACATCATTATTAAAGACCGTCACACGAGGCTGTGGGCCTATACCAACAAGTTTGAGCTTCTCTGGACTAACTCGGCTAACCTGGGCCATTACCCATACTTCTACGATTACGATAAAGACGGCCGGGACGAGGTGTTCCTGGGCTATACCCTGTTTGATGATGACGGGAAGAAGGTATGGAGCAGGGACGATAGGCTGCAGGAACATTCTGACGGCACCTGCGCGGGCGATTTTTCCCTGAGCGGCAAGCCGGACAAAGTGTTCATGGCGGGCAGCGACGACGGGATGATCGTCGCCAACATGAAGGGCGAAATCCTCAAGCACCACCGCGTGGGACATGCCCAGACGCCGACGGTCGGCCAGTACCGGCCCGATGTCCCGGGACTGGAGTTCTGCAACATCAACTACTGGGGCGAGCCGGGGCTCATCACTCTCTATGACCATGACGGCAACGAGCTGACCAACTTCGAGCTCTTCCATGCCGGCAGCCCCGTTCTTCCGGTGAACTGGCGCGGAGACGGTCAGGAGTTCATCATGCTGTCAGCCAATACGGTGGAGGGCGGCATGGTCGACGGCTGGGGGCGACGGGTGGTGATGTTTCCGGATGACGGACATCCTGACATGGCCTACCTGGTGCACGATCTTACGGGCGATCCCCGGGACGAGATCATTGTCTGGGATCCGGAGCGGATCTGGATCTACACTCAATCGGAGCCATTCGGCGGAGAGAAAGTCTACGCTCCCAAACGCCCGCACACGTTCAACGAATCGAACTACCTGCCGGTGGTTTCCTGGCCGGCCTGGAAGGAAAAGTGACCGCCTGGGCCGAAGTGCGCCGCGAGGACGATGGTGCGATGCCCGCGGCGCCATTGGGGTTCCGGGCGATCGCAATCATTGCGGGGCCCGCGCCCCCGATGCTCCAGGCCTCCATCGTCCCCGGACGGGCCGGACGGCTCGAATTGACACCCCGATCCGCGATTCGCTATCTTATAGAGAGCTTTCAGCTCTGGCAGGGAGAAAGTCCGTCTATGAATACCCAGTTCCCATCGGCGCAGTCCGTGGAGCGTGTCTGGCATGTGGTCGATGCCCGGGATCAAGTACTTGGCCGGGTCGCCAGCCAGGTAGCCACGCTGTTGATGGGTAAACACAAACCGACTTATACACCCTTTCTCGATACCGGCGATCACGTGATCGTGGTCAACGCCGCGAAGGTGCGGCTCACCGGATCGAAGGAAGAACAGAAGATGTATCGCCGGCACACGGGTTATCCTGGCAGCCTCAAGGAGGTGTCGGCGCGCAGGATGCGCCAGACGCATCCTGAACGGATTGTCGAGATGGCCGTCTGGGGGATGTTGCCCAAGACGAAACTGGGGCGGCATATGCACAAAAAGCTGAAGGTCTACGCCGGCGACCAGCATCCGCACCAGGCCCAGAAACCCGTGCCGCTCGAGGTGTAAGCAATCCATATGGCAGCAACATTAGTTCAACATCTAGGAACGGGCCGCCGCAAACGCTCGGTCGTGCGTGTGTTCCTGCGTCAGGGCAGCGGCGCCATTACCGTGAATGGCCGGCCGTTCGAGCAGTATTTTCCGCTGGAGGCTTACCGCAACACGATTCGACAGCCGTTGCTCGCCACCGAGACGGCGGATAAGTTTGACATCCTGCTCAACGCAAACGGCGGCGGGCTGACGGGACAGGCCGGCGCCGCTCGCCTGGGCATCGCACGCGCGTTGTGCGAGTTCAACAGCGAGTTGAGAGGGAAGCTGAAGCAACTGGGATATCTGACGCGAGATCCCCGCGCCCATGAGCGCAAGAAGTACGGCCAGCCAGGCGCTCGCAAGCGGTTCCAGTTCTCGAAGCGTTAAGAGTTCAGGAAGCGATGAGCGGACAGCGGGCATGTGGTTGAGCTTCAATGGATCCGCTGATTCGCCGATTTTTCCACTTCTTTCCCCGCCTGCAAATCCCGTTTGGACCGCGGGCGGGCCACCCGAATCCAGAGTAGTTAGTTTTAAGGAGGCACTTTGCCGTCGATTACCATGAAAGAACTGCTCGAAGCAGGCGTTCACTTCGGGCACCAGACCAAACGCTGGAATCCGAAGATGAAAGAATACATCTTCGGCGAACGCAACGGAATCTACATCGTCGATCTCCAGAAGACCCTGAAGCTCTTCAAGGACGCCATGCGCTTTGTTACGGAGATGGCCGGTCAGAATAAGACCGTCCTCTTCGTGGGCACCAAGCGGCAGGCGCAGGAAGCTATTGCCGAGGAGGCCAAGCGCTGCGGGATGTACTACGTGAACCATCGGTGGCTGGGCGGGTTGCTGACCAACATGGCTACCGTCGAGAAGTCCATCAAGCGGTTCAAAGAGCTCGAGGCGATGGCCGATGAGGGTACCTACACCGGCCGCGCGAAGAAGGAGATCAGCCGGCTTGAGCGCGAGCGCAAGGCGCTCGATCAGAACCTCTCGGGCATCAAGGATGTGGAGGGCCTGCCGGACATCCTCTTTGTGGTCGACTCCAACAAGGAAGCGATCGCCGTGCGCGAAGCGCGCAAGCTGAGGATCCCCGTGGTCGCCGTGGTGGATACCAACTGCGATCCCGAGATGGTCGACTACGTGATTCCCGGCAATGACGACGCGCTCAGGGCCATTCGCCTGTTCGCCGCCAAGATCGCCGATTCAGTGATTGAGGGTCGCACGCTGGCCACCGAACAGGATTTCGCCGAACACGAACCGACCTCGGAAACTGTGCCGTCCGAGGAGGTATCGCCGGCGGAAGACTACAGCCGGTATATGGATCCGGAGTATTCGCAGCAGTTGATGTCGGAAAGCCTGGGCCAGTTGGGCCTTGGCGAGGGAGGCCGCTCAGGGGCCGCCGGCGAGGAGGAAGAGGCCCAAAAGGATGCTTCCCAATCCCCGTCCGCGGAGACAGCGACCGCCGGCAGTGGCAGCGCAGCAGAGGCAGACGACAGCAGCACAGAGACTCGATAACAGGTGAACTTGATCATGGCGGACATTACTGCAGCACTTGTGAAACAACTGCGCGAGCGTACGGGCGCGGGGATGATGGACTGCAAGAAGGCTCTCCAGGAAACCAGCGGCAATCTCGATGAAGCGGAAGTGGTTCTTCGAAAGAAGGGGATCGCCGCCGCCACGAAGAAGTCGGCGCGGAGCGCGAAGCAGGGAGTCATCGGAACCTATGTCCATCCCGGCGCGCAGTTGGGCGTGTTGGTCGAAGTAAACTGCGAATCCGATTTCGTTGCCCGCACCGATGACTTTCAGGAGCTTGTGCATGATCTCGCGATGCAGGTCGCTGCAGCCGATCCGAAGTTCGTCCGGCGCGAGGATATCCCGGAAGCAATACTGGCCGAGGAGCGGGAAATCGCGCGCGAACGAGCCCGGTCCGAAGGCAAGCCGGAGAAGATCCTGGATCGGATCGTCGAGGGCCGGCTCAGCAAGTTCTACGAAGAGGTATGCCTCTACGAGCAGCCCTTCATCAAGGAGAACAACACCAGCGTCGATGACCTGATCAAGGCCAAGATCGCCAAGTTGGGCGAAAACATCGTCGTCAGCCGCTTCGCCCGTTTCAAGATCGGAGAGTCGGCGACCGACGGCGAGCCCGCCAACGCATAGACCGGCAATTCCGCTTGGGCAGGCCATCCGGGCCTGCCCGCTGCAGTTCTGGAGAATCCCTGGCAGGCGAGCATGCCCAAGTATGACCGCATCGTTATGAAGCTCAGTGGAGAGTCGCTTGCCGGCAACGCCAAGTTCGGCATCGATCCTCAAGTCATTGTGTCGTTGTCGGCGGAGATAGCCGAGGTCGTCCGGGCCGGAGTTCAACTCGGCATTGTCGTGGGCGGCGGAAACTTCTTCCGGGGCATGAGCAGTGCCGCAAAGAACATGGACCGCGTAACCGCCGATCACATGGGAATGCTGGCCACGGTGGTCAACGCGCTTGCCCTGCAGGACGTCCTCGAGCAGCAGGGCGCGGCCACCCGCGTGATGACCGCCATCGAGATGCGTCCAGTCGCCGAACCCTATATCCGCCGGCGGGCCTTGCGGCACCTCGAGAAAGGCCGCATCGTCATTTTCGCCGCGGGGACGTCGAATCCATACTTTTCGACCGACACGGCCGCAACGCTCCGGGCCCTCGAAGTCCAGGCGCAGATTGTCGCCAAGGCGACCCGCGTCGATGGCGTTTATGACCGCGACCCCGAGAAAGATCCCCGAGCCCAGCTCTTCGACGAGATCTCGTTTCACGAGGTGCTCACGAAGTCGCTCCGGGTGATGGACTCATCGGCAATCGCGATGTGCCGGGACAATGATCTTCCCATACTCGTTTTCAATCTGAACGTGACGGGCAATATAATGCGTATGGCGATGGGTGAGTCTATCGGTACTCTAATCCACTAGGGAGGGGATGAGAATCCCGCCCCCTACGGCGAGGCGAATGAATATGTCAGAATCCGGAAAAACAGTCAGCGAGATCAAAACTCACACGAAAACCCGGATGGCCCGGGTGCTGTCCGACCTCCAGCACGCCATGGCCAGCATCCGCACCGGCCGGGCGTCGGTGGCGCTGCTCGATGGCATCAGGGTCGACTACTACGGCACGCCCACCCCTCTCAACCAAGTGGCCACTCTCCACGTGCCGGAGCCCTCTTTGATCACCGTACAGCCGTGGGATGTCTCCCAGATCGGCCCCATCGAGAAGTCGATCCGTGCCTCTGATCTCGGTCTCAATCCGAGCAATGATGGTAAGGTTATCCGGATCCCCATCCCGCCGCTCACCGAGGATCGCCGCAAGGAATTGGTCAAGCATCTGAGCGCCGTCACGGAGGAGCACCGGATCGCGGTCCGCAATATCCGGCGGGATTCGAACGACGCCGTCAAGCGCCTTCTCAAGGAGAAGGCGATCAGTGAGGACGAAGATCGCAAGGCCCACGAGGATATTCAGAAGCGGACCGATGAATTCATCAAGAAGGTCGATGATCTGTCCGCGGCCAAAGAAAAAGAGATCATGGAGATCTGACCGGCTGAACGTCAGGAGTTCCCGCCCTTAATAGGAAGAGCGCGGCGGTCGGTCAGTCTCAACTTCGGCGGTGGTCAGGATCAGAGTCCCATGCGCTCACGGGCGAAATTCAGGCAGACCTTGACGTTGTCTTTCTCGAGCCGGATCCGGGCGGCCTTGTCTAGGGCGTCCATGCGGGGCAGCGGCGGGCCCTGCCTCGCCCTGACCGTCCGAAGCATTCGGGCCAGGTATAAGCCGCTGCGGTCGGGGAAGGTCCGCCAGTACTTGTCGGTGAGGCAGGTGATCTCGAGCGGATCTCGAGTGATCATCTCCAGCGAGACCCTGGTCTGCGGCCGCGCCCGGCGGACGGTCTCGGCGAGGCGGGGCATGTCGAGCATTCCTTCGCCGAAGGGGACCTCGGCGAGGAGGAAGCCGTCTCTATCTTCCTCGACGCCCATGTCCTTGAAATGAGTCGCCACGGCGTAAGGCGCAAGAGCTTCGGCTAACTCGTAAGGGTCATCGAGCAGCGAGATATTGTTACCCGTGTCGAGAGTTACTCCGACATACTCGCTTTCATACTCCCGGAGCAGTGCGAGGTGCTCTTCGATGATCCAATCTTTGTGGTTCTCGATGCCGAGAGCCATCTTGTGTCTTTCGACGATCGGTACCGCGCGGGCGACGGCGGCCTTGGTCTCGGCGACCCACCCTTTCCACTCCGCGAGGCTGTCGAAGGTCTCGTAGCGGCGGCCGCTGAGGCAGGCGGTGCGGATGCAGAGCGCGCCGGCCTCTTTGGCCTCCCTGACCGTCTGCTCGAAGGCGGAGGTGTCGGGGTCGCGCGGGATGCCGGCCATACCCTCGATATAGAGGTCCCACTCGCCGGCCCGATCACGGAGGGTGGCAATGGTGTCCGGGGGATCGAGGCGCAGCCGCGTTTGTATGCCGCCGGCGCCAAGTGAGTGGGCCAGCTCGAGAAACTGCATCGCGTAGCGAGGGTGGCCGACGGGGAAGGAATGGACGACGAGGCCCATCTTGCTGCGGGGCGGAGAGGCGTTCATGGCGCTCGCGGCCGCGGTGGCGGCCAGAAAAGTCCGTCGGGTCAAATCAAACTCCTTAGCACGCTATCCCACGGCGCCCGGTAGGGCCGTTCCAGATGCCTGGCCGCCTCGCGGTCGTCGGCGATTTCCCCGGTGTCGGGATTCCACCGGATCTTGCGGCCGGTCTTGTAAGAGATGTTTGCCAGGTGGCAGATCACCGCGGTTTTGTGGCCTTCCTCGACGTTGGCGATCGGCGCCTGTCGGGACTTGATGCAGTCGAGGAAGTTGCGAGTATGAAGGTCAAACTGT
>CAYLSS010000178.1:5476-7189 GCA_964385765.1 uncultured Solibacteraceae bacterium | reverse complement strand
AATGGCGGCGACATCGGTTTCGTGCCCGAATCCCAACTCGAGCAGGCCAGTGTGGAGATCCGTCGCGCGGTGGTCAACCTGCAGCCGGGGCAGATTTCACCCATCATTGAGACTCCCGAAGGCTTCCGCATCCTCAAGCTCATTTCGAGAGAGCCGGCCGGACAGCGTGATTTAAATGACCCGCGCGTCCAGCAGACCATCCGCGAAACACTGCTCAACCGGAAGGACCAGCTTCTCCGGGCCGCCTACTACGAGGTCGCTCGCAATGAAGTATCGGTGGTCAACTACTATGCTCTCGGAATCACTGAGAACAAAGGCGTCCGCAACGAATAAGAGCTATTTCGCGGTGGGTGTTTCTTCGCCGCGGCCCTTCCTGACTTCCTCGAAATATCGCTGGATGAAAGGCTGGAGATCGAGCGGGATCTCGTCACGGTGAATCTGCGTGCCGCCCGCATTGTGGGTGGCGGCCGTATCTGTATACTCCGTGGTGAGTTGCTGCTCACCGGAGGATACCTCAACCATGATGTCGCCTTTCAGGTTCTCCGCCCGTTTGCCGATGATCTCTTCCAGCTTGCCCATGGCTTCGAGCTGCTGAGCGGCCTTCAGGTCCTTCGCACCGTCTTTCTCGCCGGCGCCGCTCCGGGCGTTCTGTTGGCCGGCCTGATCGGCGTTCTGGCCCTGGCTTTCTCCCTGACCCGAGGTTTGCTGCCCTTGCTGGCCGGGCTCCTCGCTCTGCTGGCCCATCGCCTGCATGCCCTGGCCCTGCTCGGACTCCTCGCTCTGTTCTCCGGAGCCCTGCTGCAGGCTCTGCTTCGGTTCACCTGTCTGCGACTCTTGCTTCGATGACGCAACCCGCCTGCCCTCGCCTCCCTGGGGAGGGATTTTCAGCTTGTTCATAAGGTTTGCAAAGGCGTCTTGCATCTTCTTCAGCAGATCCGACTCCTCCTGATCGAAGCTTGGCGGAGCGGAATCCGATTCGGCGCTTTCCGCGGATTGGCTCTCCGGCATGTCAGCCGGCGGCAGATTCTCCGATCCTTCGGATGGCGGCGATGTTTGAGAGTCGGATTGCGGATTCCATGCATCTGCCGGATCCTGGTGGAGGTCCATGTCCGCCGGCAGGCCGTCGGCTTCGGCGGCCTGCCTCTCGGCCGGCCGTGGCTGCTCATCCCGATCGAGCCGGCGCTCGCGGCGCTCCTCGCTGGTCATCGGGAGAGGATCCGGGGCTTCTTCCGGCTCCGGCTGCCGCTCCCAGGCTTCGACCATCTCTTCCGTCGGACGGAAGAATTCGATGAGACTCTCCGCGATGGGAGGACGCAGATCGAGGCTGTTCCGGATCCCGTACCTCACGAAGAACAGGCTCGCTGCCGCTGTTGTCGCCAGCACGGCGATGTAGAAGGTTCGCGGCAGCATCCACGGCGTGGCGTCGGACGGCTTCGAGGCTCTGGCGTGCTCCTCGGCCCGACGCGCCTGCGCTGAGCGGAAGTCGGCCGCCACCCGATCCCCCTCGCTGTTGCCGAAGTGATAGGCGGTCGACATCGAGTCGTGCAAGCCGAGTCGCCGGTCAGCCAACTGCAGCAAACGGTATCGGGAAGGGAAGCGTCGCCTGACCCTCCAGGCCCCGAACGCCAGGGCTCCGAGGAAGATCGCCACCGGCCAATACCATTCGAGAACCTGTGTGCCGACAATCAGCAGCGTCGAAAGCACACACATCGA
>CAYLSS010000178.1:0-5466 GCA_964385765.1 uncultured Solibacteraceae bacterium | reverse complement strand
AGGTTCTCTTCGACCTCATCGGCGAGAAGCTGCGCCAGGTAGCGAAGCCGAAGCTTTCTCAAGAACTCGGTAATGGGGCTGTGGGAATCCAAAAGACCTTAATTCTATTGTAGTGTGGAGTAGAGCACTGCTTCATGGATGAACGCGCATTCTATACGGAATCGAAGACGACCCGGACCGCTGTCCTGAGTTGTCCACATTGTCATTCCTCGAACAGCTTCGAGTTGCAATGGATGATCCGCCGAAAAAAAGAGCGTCTCGGCGGCAACGTCGACGAGCGCGACCGGGCAAGGTTTTCCAAAGCGCAAAGCTACATGGTCCTGCTCGACGACAAGGTACTTTGCAGCAACGCGCGATGCGGGAAGCGGTTCGACATCTCGGGAATCAAGAGCATGGCGTTCCTCAGTCCCGAGCAGGAGGCTGAGCTCCCGTCCCGCCAGCCGGAAAGCCAGCCCGGGCAGGGCAGCCGGAGAAAGCCGCGCCAGCAGTATCAGGGACAAAGCAAAGGAAAGCCTCAGCACCAAGGGTCCGGCAATCGGCAGCAGTCAAAGAACCGCAAACAGGCGAAGAAGAAGCGGCCCAAAGTTTACTTCCCCAGCGACTACGTTAACTACCGTCCCTGAATCACTCCATTCATTAACCCCTGGCGGCCGAGGTTTCGGGATACACTGACCTCTTCGATGTCCGCTTTGAAGCAAATATTCAATACAGGTGAATGGTCGGGCAGGCGTCTCGACCTCCTCGCGATTGTTGTTCTGCTGGTGGGAGTGTTGATTCGCATCTGGGCGGCCACGAGTTCCTTTGTCAATCCCGACGAAGCCTTTCACGCTTTGCTTTCCACACCAGAGGAATTCGGGGAGCTTTGGCGAAGCGCGATCCGGGCTCCCCATCCGCCGCTCTTCATCCTCTTGCTGCACTACGTCAGGGACATCTCCTCCAGCGACTTCGCCCTCCGGTTCTTTCCGCTGGTATGCGGCGTGTTGTTCCCCTTGGTGATGTACCGGTGGATCGGTCGTGGCTGGAACAAATTCGCCGGCTTGGGCGCCCTGTCGATCCTGGCCCTTGCGCCGGAGATGATCCGCGTCAGCTCTGAAGCCCGTGGGTACGCGCAGGCTCTCCTGTTCATGGCCGCTGCTTTGTACCTGATGGACCGCGCCATCGCCCGCAGTTCGCCGCTGTTAATGGCCTGCTTCGGGCTCGCTTTGTACGGCGCTATCCTCAGCGAATTCTCATCGGCCTTCTTCGTCCTCGCCTCGGGGGTTTACTTCCTGATGCGTATCCGCGAGTCGAAGGTAACCACCGGCGTGCGCATTGTCTGGGAACTCACCCAGGTCGGTGCGGTCGCCCTCTACGCCGTGCTGTGGGCAACCCAGATATATCCGATGCGCGCCATCAACACCACGCGATCGGACGTGGAAGGCTGGCTGGCCGAGGCATACCTTCAGCCGGGGCAGAACCCGATTCTCTTTCTCATCCAGAACACCGCGAAGCAGTTTGCCTACCTGTTTCCGCTGCTCATTCCCGCGGTCGCCGCGATCCTGCTGTTCGTCGCCGGCCTTTGGCTGCTGTGGCGCAAACCGCCGGCGGGATCCATCTGGCATGCAAGAGCCACCGTCGCGCTCATGCTGATCCCGTTCGCCGGTACCTTCCTGGCTGCATGCGTGCATTTATTCCCGTATGGGCGGACTCGCCACACCATGTTTCTGGCGCTCTTCATCGCTACCGGTGTCAGCATCTCGATTGATCGTGTGGCGCGGGGCTGGGTCGTTCCGCTGGTGATCCTGGCGATGGTGGCCACCCCGGTTTGGCACGCCGTGGAGGGACAGTACAAATGGGAAATCGGGCGGGTGGAAAATCGCCACCGCTACATGGACGCGGCCATCGAGTTTCTCAAGCGTTCGGTGCCGCCGGGGGCAATCCTTCTGACCGAGTCCGAGATGCGGGTCGTGTTGAATTACTATCTCGAGTCGGGCGTTCGCCAGCCGGAACCGGAGGGGACCCCTTCCGAGCAGGTGATCGGAGGCTACAGGATGGTGGCGGGCCGTTGGGCTTTCACATCGATGGAGGATCTTCGGGCCGACCTGCGATTGGTTCGCGGCCACTATAATCTCGCTCGCGAGGATCGTATCTGGGTGCTCGATGGCGGCTTCCTCGCGTTGCTCGAGCCGCACTTGGTCTCTCTGCACGAACAAGGAGAGCTGCCCGGTCTCTTCCGTTTCGGGAGAGCTATGGTGGCCGCACTAACTCCCCCCGGCTTCTTGTGGGAGGAACCGCGCGAGCAAGACAAACTGCCAGAACCGTCGCCTAAACTCCCCGAGATGAAGCCGATCGAGTATCGATAAGGATTCGAAAAACCGCCCAAATCTGTCTAGGCGAGCTCAGTCTTTCATGTTAAAGTAGGGGGCAATCGAGGAGGGCAGTTGGCCCTCCTTCCAGATGCTCTGACTCAACGCTTCGGCCCGTTGCTGCCCTGGTGACGGGCCGCTTTTTCGGGTGATCAGGCTGTTTGGATGACGGGCCCGAGACGCACTTATATCCCCTGCGCCGCCCAACGTTGTCGCCGCCGTTCTTCAGCGATCGCCGCGCCCGGCAAAACTTGCGGTTTCCGGCGGCTGAACGATCTCGAGGCCGGACTCTCCGTTGGACCAGAGATAACCGCCGCGGAAGACGGTGAGGATTCGGGCTCCTTCCTTCGGGCCGAGCTTCTTCCGCAGCCTTTGGACGTGTACGTCGAGCGTGCGGCTCTTGACGCCGTCCCGATACCCCCAGACCTGCTTGAGAAGCACTTCACGAGATAAACACTTTCCCGCATTCTGGCGCAGAAACTCGAGCAGATCCCTTTCTTTGCGAGTCAGTCGGATATTGTTAGTGCTCATCTCACTCCTCGGTGCATACTGAGCGACTGAAGCCATGACTCACCCCCTTATTCAAACATTCGATGACCTTGTTGCTATGGTTACGAATTATTGTCTTCGCGCTGGAGAGGTTCCGCCGCGGCCGTTCGTTTCACTGGATTTAGAACTCCTCCAGGGGGGAGCCGCGGAATGATCGGCCTTCCCCCTGATCAAACGGGTTAGACTTGAATCGTGAACCCGTTGCGCAAAGCGGTATGCCTGCTGAGCGGCGGATTGGATTCCTCTACCGTCCTGGCTTATGCCACGAAAGAAAAGTACGAATGTTATGCAATTTCATTCGATTACGGCCAGAGACATAAAGTAGAACTAGAAGCTTCCAGGCGGGTCGCATCCAAACTGCGCGCACGAGATCACCGCATTGTCGCAATCGACCTCCGCGCCTTCGGCCGCTCTGCCCTGACCGATGACATCCCCGTTCCCAAACGACAAACGCCGCAGGAGGTGTCCGCCACGATACCGGTCACCTACGTTCCCGCCCGCAATACCGTTTTCCTGTCGTTTGCGCTCGCCTGGGCCGAGGTTCTCGGAGCATTCGACATTTTTTTGGGCGTCAACGCCATCGACTACTCCGGCTATCCCGATTGCCGCCCGGAATACCTCGAGGCCTACGAACGCATGGCGAACCTGGCGACGAAGGCGGGGGTCGAGGAATCCGCACGAATCCGGATTCACGCCCCTCTGGTACGTATGACAAAAGCGGAGATCGTCCAACTGGCGGCCGATTTGGGCGTGCCTTTCGCCGACACGCATAGCTGCTACGATCCCGATCCCGCCGGTCGCCCCTGTGGGAGCTGCGACTCCTGTCTGCTTCGCCGGAAGGGTTTCGCCGACGCCGGCGTCGCGGACGGACTCGTCTACCCGGAATGAGGATCTCCGAGCTCTTTTACTCGATTCAAGGTGAGGGAAAACTCACCGGAGTTCCGTCATTCTTCATCCGCACGAGCGGCTGTAACCTCCGCTGCCAGTGGTGCGATACGCCTTACACCTCGTGGGCTCCGGAAGGTGTCGAATTCCCGGTCGAGGAGATCCTTCAGCGAGTCGAGCGCGAGTCCTCAGGCTACACGGTAGTCACCGGCGGGGAGCCAATGATGATACCGTCGATCGCCGAGTTGACTCAGGGCTTGCGCCGTCTCGGACAACACATCACGATCGAGACGGCGGGCACGCTTTGGGCGCCCGTGGAGTGCGACCTGATGAGCGTCAGTCCGAAGCTGGCCAATTCGACCCCGGCCGATGAACGTTGGAAAACCATCCACGACGAGCGTCGGTGGCGCCCGGACGTCCTCGAAAGGCTCGCTCGGTCCTATCCCCACCAGTTCAAGTTTGTTGTGAAGAACAAAGGAGATCTCGCTGAAATCAAACAGGTTGTCTCCCGTCTTTCGCTGTCCCGGGAGAATGTTCTGTTGATGCCGGAGGGAGTCGCTTCCGAGACCTTGGCTCACCGCGGGCGATGGGTCGCCGAGATCTGCAAATCCGAGGGCTTCCGCTTCAGCCCGCGGCTTCATATCGATCTCTGGGGCGATCGCCGGGGCACATGATCTGCCGATCGGTCCGCAGCCCTACTGTCCTCACCGCGTTCTGCCGATGAATGGATGAGTCAATAGCGTTGCATGTCCCCAGGGGAGACCGCAACCGGCCATGAACAACAAGAAAAACCTCATTACTCTATTGGCAGTAGCGTTTGTCGTTGCAGTCCTTGCCACTGCTCTGTTCTACGGTCTCGTGGTGAACAAGCTCAGCGACGCCGCGCAGGCGAACCGGGATCAGGTGGCGCTCGCCGTCCGTGACCTCGCGCCAGGTGAACGCCTGGGCGCCGATGCGGTGAAGTGGGCGCCGCGATCGGAAGTGGATGTTCTGGTGGACGGCTTCCATTCAGCCGAGGAACTCGCCGGTCTGGCGGTGGCCATGCCGATTCGGGAAGGCGAGGTCATCGAACGCCGCATGCTGGTATCGGAAGACTCGCGAGCAGGTGCTGCGCTGGGTATCTCTCCGGGATTGCGGGCTGTGTCGGTGCACGTGGCTGACTCGACGGGGCTCGTTCAACTCATGGGGCCGGGCCATCGGGTCGACGTGCAGGTGGTTACCGAGGACCGGCGTGGAAACATTGTGCTGCGGACGATCCTGCAGAACCTGGAGGTTCTGCGGGTGGAAGCCGAGCCGGAGGCCTCCGAAGGCCGTCCGATGTTGCCGGTGGTAACCTTGCTGGCAACGCCGGAAGAGGCCGACGCGGTGGCCATGGCCGACGCGGCGGCGCGGATGAGGCTGCTGTTGCGCCACCCTTTGGATAGCGAGCTCACCAAGCGTCCGGCTCTTGCCCTGAGCGAGGTCCTGTCCAATCCGCCCAAGCAGACGGAGCTCCCGGCTGGGGCCAAGGGCGAGGTCAGCGGAGAAGAGGCCTCTAGGGCTGAGATAGAAACAGCCCGCATGCAGGCTTCGGCAAAGCCTGCCTCCCGGGACTGATCGCGAGTCCTCCAGATGATACTTACGCTTCTCCTTTTCTTCGTTGCCACGTTCGGCCTGATAACGGCTGGGGTGCTGGCGTACCGTTTTG
>CAYLSS010000177.1:0-7200 GCA_964385765.1 uncultured Solibacteraceae bacterium | reverse complement strand
GGCGGCGGCGTTCTCTGCTACCTGTTGTTCTTCCTTATTCCGGCCAGGCTGGGGATGCAGACGGGTTATCCGGTCGGAGTTCTGGGGAGCTCGACTTTCGGGTCGCGTGGCGGACAATTCATGCCCGGTTTGGTCGTGGCGGTGTTGCACGCGGTTCTTCTCGGGGCCGCCTCCTACTTGGCGGCGCGGTCGGTTCTCGGAATCTTCGGTATGGACGAGGAAACGAGCGGGGGCATTCTGGCCTTGATCGGCGCCGGTTGGGCCGGGGCGGCCATGATCCTCGGAAGCCTCGGAATCGGCGTTGTGTCGCGGGCGGCGCTGGCACTCGGCGGGCTCCCGCTGCTGGTGCTGATATACGGGGTGTGGAATGGACGCGAGGGCCTGCCGATGCACGGCCTCGATCTGCCGGAGCCGATTCCGGCGATGCTGCTCCAGGTCCACCTGGTCACGGGATTCTTCTCGATGATCGCCGTGGCGGCGCCCGGACTTGCACGTTATTGCTCATCGAACAAGGAGTTGCGCACGGCCGGGATTTGGGGAGTGGTTCTGCCGGCGACTGTCGCCGGCGGTCTGGGGATTGTCACCGTGGCTGCCGGGCGGGCGCTGAGTCCGGGGCTTGGCGGATACGGTTACATGGAGGCCAGCATCGCCGTTTTTGGAGAGCTTGGATTCGTGGCCCCGATGCTGCTGGCCGTGGCTGCGATTCCCGTGTCCGGGTTTTTCGCCTGGAGCGCACTGGATCACTTTCAGGTCATGCTCCCGAAACTTCCAAAGCCGGCAACAATCGCAATTGTGGCGGTTGGCGGAGCATTGTTCGCCGTTGCCGGAGTTTCCCGCAGTCCTCAAACCTTTATCACCGTGATGGCCGCCTTTTGCGCACCCGTCTGCGGCATCATGGCCGCCGACTATTGGCAGCATGACAAGCGCTGGCCTCACACCCGGCCGGGGATCAACCTGGCCGGCTATTGCGCCTGGACCCTCGGCGTCATCATCGGTTTGCTGCCGCTGTTTCCCATGGCGGATCACTTCCGAGCGATCGCCAATCCGGCCTCCGTCTATAGCTGGATTGCAGGCTGCATAAGTTACATCGTCCTCGGCAACGTGGGTCTGAAGCCATATCGCCGACGACGGCGCAAGAGGGTCCGCACGGCCGTGTGGGATGAAGACGCCGAAAAAACGCAAAAGCCTGGGGATGCCGCCGTGCCCGATCGAAAGCGCGACCTCCGCAGGACGCGCGGGACAAAGAGGACAAAGGGCGCGGGTTCGGCCTCCCCTTGACATATGGCGAACAAAAGGCGAATATTGGACTACGCCCGTGCTTTTCCAGATCTCTCCAAGCCCGCGTTTGTCCGGGATCGCAAAGCTTGCCGCCGAAAGCGACCCCCTGCGGACCAAGCGCCGCGTTGAGTATCGAGAATTACCGACGCGCCGCTATATCTCCAGGTGCCGGAGTGATCGGGTGCCGTTTGGCTGGACGATCAATCCGTATCGGGGGTGCGAATTCGGTTGCAAGTACTGCTACGCAAGATATACCCACGAGTTCATGGAACTGCGGGGACCGGCCGATTTCGAAACCAGGATCTTCGTCAAGACGTGGAAGCCGTCGGCTTTCCGCGCCGAACTGGGCCGTATTCCAGAAACCGGCTGGATCGGCATCGGGACCGCCACCGACCCCTATCAGCCGGCTGAGAAGCGGTATCGACTGACCAGGCGTATCTTCGAAGTACTGGCGGGAGAACGTCGCCGGCGCTTCTCCCTCACCACGAAGTCCGATCTGGTCACTCGCGACCTGGATCTGCTCATTCCCCTTGCCCGGGCGAATCTCTTCCACGTCGGAATCTCCATTACCACAATGGATGCCGGCCTGGCCCGAATTCTGGAACCCTACGCCCCCCGTCCAGAACTGCGGATGAACGCAGTCGCCGAGCTGAGCCGGCGCGGCATCTCGGTCGGCGTGCTGGCATGTCCTCTTCTGCCGCTGATCAACGATGACGAAGCAATGTTGGAGGATGTGGCGGCAGCGGCCGCCAAGGCCGGGGCGGCATCGTTCTCCGGCGGTGCGGTCTTCTTGAAAAGCTCTACCCACCGGGCGTTCTTCCCCTTTCTCGAAGAGCACTTTCCACAGCTCCTCCAGCGCTATCGGCGCCATTTCGAGCGCAGGGCATTCCTCCCCGTGGCTTACGCCCGGAAAATCGAAGCCCGGCTCGACAGAGTTCGCCGCCGTCACGGACTTGCCAGGCGCTACCCCGAGTACCAGCCCGTCGAATGGGCGTTCGCGGGCCAGCTCGAGCTCGATTTCGGCCCGGCGCGCCGGCCGGCACGTACCGATAACTTTTCTGAAAAGAGTACTTGTCGTCCTTACGCAGCCTCGCTATAATTAGGCCGTGGCCCTGATCCGTCAGATGAGTTCCCACCCGGTGAAGACCGTGGGCCTGCACGCGCATGCCATGGACAACCTGCGCTACATCCGCGAAACCATGGAGCGCGCGGGATCGTTCACGGCCGTGCCCGGCTGGGGCGGTGTGGCCATGGGACTTACCGCTGTCGGGACGGGGATCGCAGCATCGCAGATCGAATCCGCTGATCGAGTGCTGCTCGTATGGATTGTCGCCGGCATCGTCGCGTTGATCGTGGGGCTGGTTTCGATGTTTCTGAAGGCTCGACGGCTGGCGTCCCCCGTGATGTCCACCCCGTCTCGCAAGTTCGTCCTCAGCTTTGCCCCGGCCCTGCTCGCCGGCGCCTTGTTGACCGTCGCGCTCATGCGGGTCGGCGCAATCTCGTTGATCCCGG
Organism: uncultured Solibacteraceae bacterium; assembly: GCA_964385765.1. Lineage (GTDB taxonomy): Bacteria > Acidobacteriota > Terriglobia > Bryobacterales > Bryobacteraceae > CAWELS01. Next base: position 4,410 of record CAYLSS010000177.1, on the reverse strand, counting down.
GGACGTGGTTGATCCTGTACGGAACAGCGGTCGTGGCCGGGGGCGCCTTCTCGGTGCGTCTCGTCCCAGCCATGGGCTTGTGCTTCATGGCTGCGGGAGCGGCAGCGCTGTTCTCGCCGCCTGAATGGGGAAACTGGTTTCTTACCGGGGCCTTCGGCGGCCTGCATATGATTTTCGGAGTCGTAATCGCAAGGAGGCATGGTGGCTAGTCAATCGGCATTACCGAAAAAGGACGGCGAGCATCGCGCGGCTCGGAAACCGGTCGCCAAGTGGACCGGTCGGGAACTGCCCCAGCTCGATCGCCTGATTCATGAGCGGATGCGGCTCGGCATAGTGAGTGCGCTCGCGGTCAACGAAACTTTGACTTTTAGTGATCTCAAGAAACTGCTCGACACAACCGATGGCAATATCAGCGTCCACACCCGCAAGCTCGAAGAAGCAGGCTACATCGATTGCAAGAAATCTTTCCAGGGCCGGGTCCCGCGGACCGAGTACCGCATCTCCAGAGCCGGGCGTGAGGCGCTCGAGCGCTACCTGAACCACATGGAAGCGCTGATCAAGGCGATGCGCAAACGCTGAACGGACCGGGTGAACTCCACCGGAGCGAACTACATGCAGAAGACGACTTCTGACGGACTCCATGTGGCCATCATCATGGATGGCAACGGGCGCTGGGCCGCGACCCGCGGATGGCCGCGCACTGCAGGCCACCGGGCGGGCGTGGAGAGTCTGCGCCGGACAGTCGAGGTCGCCCCGGACCTCGGGATCCATACCCTGACCCTCTACGCCTTCTCATCGGACAACTGGAAACGGCCGGCAAGCGAGGTCAACACCCTTCTGTCGCTTTTCGAGCAGTACCTGAAAAAGGAAACCGACAAGTGCGTCCGGCACGGCATTCGAATCAGCGTGATCGGGCGGCGAGATCGCTTCTCCCTGGCCCTGTGCACGGCCATCGAGAAGGCGGAAAATGCCACCTCCGGGTGCAACCGGTTGCATGTCCGGCTCGCAGTGGACTATTCGGCTCGCGACATGATCCTCACCGCCCTCCGCCGGCTGCGCCATTCCCCCGCACTCACGCGGGAGGCTTTCGAGAGGGCGCTCGCCGGACCCGCGCATTCCGACGCCAGCGTCGACCTGCTCATCCGCACCGGCGGCGAGCAGCGCCTGAGCGATTTCCTCCTCTGGGAGTGCGCCTACGCTGAACTCTACTTCACCCGCGTTATGTGGCCCGACTTCGCCGGCGCTGACCTCAGACAGGCCGTGGATGCCTTCTACAGCAGGGATAGACGATTCGGCCAGGTGACCACCCCCGCGGCCAGTGAAGCAGTCTAAGCCTCCGGCCGGTCTGGACTACCCAAAAAACATCGGCAAAACCAGACTACAAATAATGTTAGAGTCTGCTGTATGAAACGCAGATCCTTCTTCGCCTCCGCCGCCGGCGCGGGCTTCGCCGGGTCGGCTGCCGCTGCCGACGACGATAAACGCGGCATCATCGAGCTTTCCTATCTTTGGCTTCGCAACAATGAGCATCAGCAGTCCCAGCGGACACGCGACTTCTTGTCGAACGCGATCGTACCGGCCCTCAAACGCGCGGGCAGCGGTCCGGTCGGACTCTTCTCCAATCTCGTGGGGATGACTAGCCCTTCCTTTCTCGTGGTGAACCAGTATGACAGCCTGGCCGGCCGCGATGAGGTTGAAGCCGGGCTCCGGGCCGACAAAGCCGTCAGAGAAGCCGCCGAGGATTACTATGGCCACTCGGAGGTCGGATTCGAGCGTCTCGAAAAGGTCTTGCTGCGAGGCTTCAAGACCTTGCCCCGCATAGAAGCGCCCCCCACCGCCGAGGACCGCCAGCCGCGGGTCTTCGAGCTCCGTATCTACGAGTCCGACAATCCGGCCACGCTGGCGCGCAAGGTCGGCATGTTCGATGACGGCGAGATTGCCATCTTCCGCAAGACCGGGCTGCTGCCAGTGTTCTTCGGGGAGACGATCATCGGTTCGAAGATGCCGAACCTGACTTACATGATTGCATTCGACAATTGGGCGGCGCGGGAAAAGAACTGGTCCACGTTCGTCAACCATCCTGACTGGAAGGAACTCCGGGCCCGGCCCGGCCTCAGCGACGCCGAAATCGTTTCGAACATCACCAATATCATGCTTCGGCCGCTGCCTGCGTCCGACATCCGCTAGACCGCGGGGAACCATGTGCATGAAACCTTCGCGCCGGCAATGGCGGCCGATCCTCTTCGTCACCGCGCTATTGTTTTTCAGCGTCTCCGGGCGCCCGGCACCCGCGGCGGATCCGACGCAGGCCGCTCTCGAGATCGTCGTGCGCGAGGAGATGTCGGCGATGGATATTCCCGGCCTCTCCCTGGCCATCGCCATCGACGGCGACCTTTGGTGGACGAAGGGCTTCGATTATTCCGATCTCGAGAACGAGGTGCCCGCCACGGCCGCCACCATGTACCGTCTTGCGTCCATCTCAAAGGCGATCACGGCCGTGGCCGCCCTCCAACTCCATGAGCGAGGCGAGCTCGATCTTGACGCTGACGTGCGGCGATACGTCCCCGCATTCCCCACGAAGAAGTGGCCGCTCACCGCGCGCCACTTACTCGGCCATCTCGGTGGAATCCGCCACTATAAAGCGGAGGAGTTCGCCAGCACGCGCCCCTACACGAATTTGGCCGAATCACTGAAGATCTTCAAGAACGATCCACTCGTCGCCGAGCCGGGTACGGAATTCCACTACACGACTCATGGCTTCTCGCTCCTCGGAGCCATCATCGAGGCGGCTTCCGGCCAAGCCTTCCTCGACTACTGCCGCCGCAATATCTTCGAACCCGCGGGCATGCGGACAATCCAGGACGATAATACCTTCCGCCTGATCGCCCACCGCTCTCGCGGCTACCAGCGAACAGCGGACGGCCAAATCCTCAATTGCGGACTCGCCGACACAAGCTACAAGATTCCCGGAGGTGGAATGATCTCCACGGCGTCTGACCTGGCGCGCTTTGCGCTCGCACTGCGGCAGGGCAGACTCCTCAAGCCCGAGACCGTGGAACTCATGTGGACGCGACAAACTCTGCGCTCCGGTAAGCAGACCCGCTACGGCCTCGGCTGGTCTATCGAAAAGGTGGACGACGCCACGGTCGTTGGACACGGCGGCGGCCAGCAGGGAACAGCAACCATACTCGCGATTGCTCGCGATACGGGAGAGATCATTGCCGTCATGTCGAATCTGGAAGGCAGCAATGTCCGGCGATTGTCGCGCCGGCTACTAAGTACCCTCGCCGGCCATGCGACGGCCGCGAACCGAGCACCTGGACAGCGATAGCACTGTTCGCATGGCCGAACAGCACAACAATCAGGCCTCCCGGGAGCGCGCCCGCCTGTGGACGCATCTCGACAATTGATATCCTTGTTAAGAAATTACGCAAGGAGTAGTGTTTCTCATGGCCCATAACTCTTCCCGGCGAACGTTCGTCAAGACAGCGGCAGCCGCCGTGGCTGCGACTCCTGGAATCCTAAAAGCCCAAGGCGCCAACGACAAGCTCAATCTCGGCTGGATCGGCGGCGGCAGCCGGGGCAACTATCTGAAAGAGCGATTCTATGTCGCCGAAGTCCCCAACGCGCAGATCGGCTTCGTCTGCGACGCCTATGACGGCCACGTCGCTCGCGCCATCGATCGCGTGCAGACGATGGGCGGAAACAAACCGAAATCCACCAAGGATTACCGCGATGTTCTGGCTGACGACTCAATTGACGCCGTCGTGATCGCCACCCCCGAGCACCTCCACCACCAGATGACGCTCGACGCCCTGGCCGCGGGAAAGCACATCTATATCGAGAAGCCGCTCGCCCACACCATCGAAGAGGGCGAGGAGATTCTCGCCGCCGCCCGCAAAGCCGGCACGGTAATCCAGGTGGGCACGCAGAATCGCAGCAACTCGCTCTACCGGCTCGCCAAGGACCTGGTTGCCCAAGGCTATATCGGCGACATCCACTACGTTCGGGCATTCTGGTATCGCAATTCGCTGCCCGACAACCCGGCATGGCGCTACAACATCCCCGCCGACGCCACTCCCGAGAATACTGACTGGGAAGCCTTCCTCGGCCCGGCGCCGAAACGGCCGTTCGACAAGCAGCGCTTCTACCAGTGGCGGCTCTACTGGGATTACTCGGGCGGCATCTCCACTGATCTGCTGGTGCACCAGACCGACATCACGAACTTTGTCTGCGGCAAGAATGTCCCCCTCTCGTGCATGGCCTCGGGCGGCATCTACCGCTGGACCGAGGACGACCGCGAGGTGCCCGACTGCCTCAGCGCCGTCTACGAGTATCCCGGCAAATTCCATATCAACTATAGCTGCTACTTCGGCAATGACCACTACGGTTACGGTGAGCAGTTCATGG
>CAYLSS010000176.1:0-7205 GCA_964385765.1 uncultured Solibacteraceae bacterium | reverse complement strand
GGCACCGGCGGCGGCAAGCGCGTCGCCGAGGAAATGAATGTCCCGTTTCTCGGAGAGCTGCCGCTCGATCCGCAGGTGCGCATCGCCGGCGATACCGGCGATCCGGTGGCCCTCAAGGACGGCTCCGATCCGGCGGCACAGGGCTTTCATACTCTGGCGAAGAAGGTGATTGAGCGAATCCAGGAAACGGGCGGACCGAAGGGCCCCTCAATTTCCGTCGAGGACTAGAAGCACACGACAGGCCCTCACCAGCGCCCAACCGCGCGCACGAACGCCGCTTCGAATTCGGACGTTCGCGGACCCGCTATCGCCGCGTTCGTCTCCGTCGGCCATTTGCATCCGGCCGCGCCGAAATGGGAAAATGCCACCGCCTTCCCATGACGCGCAGAACTCTGCTTTCATCAATGGCCGCCGCGCCGCTGTTGGCGAGCGGCAAGAAACGCAACCTGGTGCTGATCCTCTCCGACGACCACCGGTACGACATGATGAGCGTCCGCGGCCACCCGTGGATCAAGACGCCGCACATGGACCGCGTGGCGAATCGCGGCCTCCTGTTCGAGAACGCCTTCGTCACCACTTCCCTGTGCTCGCCGAGCCGTGCCTCGATCCTCACCGGACAGTACGTCCACGCGCATAATGTGACCGACAATCGCACCCTGCTTCCCCGAGGGCTGGCTACCTTTCCGGAAGTGCTGCAAAAGGACGGCTATCGGACAGCGTTTGTCGGCAAGTGGCATATGGGCGGCTCCACGGACGAGCCTCGCCCGGGCTTCGACCGGTGGGTCTCCTTTCGCGGCCAGGGCTCCTACGTGGATCCGGAGATGAACTTCGACGGACAACGCCGGAAGCAGCGCGGTTATCTGAACGATATCCTGACCGAAGAAGCGCTCCGCTTCATCCGGAAGAACCGGTCGCAGCCCTTCCTGCTCTATCTCTCGCACAAAGCTGTGCATGGGCACTTCATCCCCGCCGAGCGGCATCGCGACCTCTACGCGGATGCCGAGATACCGTATCCCGCCTCCATGGCCGACACCGAGGAAAACTACCGGGGCAAGCCGGACTGGGTGCGCCGGCAGCGCGATTCCTGGCATGGCGTGGATGGGATGTACAACCACCAGGTGGGCTTCGACGAGGTCTATCGCGGCTGCGCGCGTACCCTGATGTCGCTCGATGACAGCATCGGGCAGGTCTTCGATGAACTGGACTCGGCCGGGCTGCTCAACGACACTCTCTTCATGTACATCAGCGACAACGGCTTCATGTTCGGCGATCACGGCTTGATCGACAAGCGGGCCATGTATGAGCCTTCGATTCGCATTCCGATGCTCGCGCACTGCCCGGATCTGTTCGACGGCGGGCGCCGCATCGACGGGATGGCGCTGAATATCGATGTTCCCGCGACGCTGCTGGCCGCCGCCGGGACCGACATTCCGCCGACCGTCCACGGCCGTTCGCTGCTCGATCTCGCCAACGGAGCCGGCGACTGGCGCCGGGACTTCGTTTACGAGTATTTCTGGGAACGCAGCTATCCGCAGACGCCGACCGTGATCGGACTCCGCGCGGACCGTTACAGCTTCATGCGCTACCACGGCATCTGGGACCTCTACGAGCTTTACGACATCCAGAACGATCCGAAACAGATGAACAATCTCATGGCCCATGTTCGAACCACCACCGAAGGAGGCCGCCTGTTCAATCGTATTGAGGACCCGGAGCTGAAGGAACTCGTCGCCGGCTTCGAGCAGCGGATCGAGAGCGTCATGCGAGCAACGGGGGGCACGATGGAGCCCGACTGGCGGGCCTAGCAGGCTACCCCCGTCCGGCAAATGGCATCTGGTTCGCCATCACGGTCATGGTGAGGACATTCGTATCGAGGGGCAAACCCGCCATGTAGAGCACAGCGTCGACCACGTGCCGGAGGTCGATCCGCGGTTCCGGCATGATGCGGCCGTCAGCTTGGGGGACGCCTTCGCTCATGCGCTCGGTCATCGGCGTGGCCGCGTTGCCGATATCGATCTGTCCGCATGCGATATCGAACCTCCGGCCGTCCAGGGAGAGTGACCTGGTCAGGCCGGTGACGGCGTGCTTGGTCGCCGTGTAAGGAGCCGAGTTCGGCCGCGGAACGTGGGCCGAGATCGAGCCGTTGTTGATGATCCTCCCACCGCGCGGGCGCTGCGTCTTCATGAGCCCGGCCGCCTGCTGGGCGCAGAGAAAAGCGCCGGTCAGATTCACTCCGACCACCGTGCTCCACTGCTCGAAGGTCAGCTCTTCGATCGGAACCGCCGGTGCGTTCGCGCCGGCATTATTGAACAGGAGATCCAGCCGGCCATATGTTTCCCGGATTTCGGCGAAGAGCGCTTTCACTGCATCCGGATCACTGACATCCGTGGGGACGGCAAGCATCTTCCCGCCGGCAGTCTCCTCGAGCGCCTCCGCCCGGCGTCCGGCGATGACGACCGAATACCCGTTCCGCTGCAGCCCCTGAGCCACCGCCCGACCGATGCCGCTGCCGCCGCCGGTGACGAGGGCGATCTTTGTTGTCATGTTGGATTGAGTCACGAATCCTCCATTGTGCCTGAGCGGGGGGCGCCGCGGTTTTCCGTGCTTCCCAGGAGAATAGCGAGGCGGAGGAACAGGAAACCTGTCTTCCGCTCGCGCCGCCGCTCCCTCCAAGCTTCAGGCGCCGGACTCGCGATGCTCGCTTGCTCCCAGGAACCGCTGATGTCAGGCAGCCGACTTCACAACATCGGCCGCCAGCTTCTCGGCATCGAGAATCAGAGCAACCGTACCATCGCCCAGGATGGTGGCGCCCGAAACGACTTCCACATTTCGGTACAGCGTGCCCAGCGTCTTGATCACCGTCTGGTGATCGCCAATCACCCGGTCAACGATGAATCCCATCTTGCCGTAGCGGGTCTCGGCGACCACTGCCTGCTCGATGGGGGGCGCGCTGCCTCCTAAATCGAAGTGCTGGCGAAGACGCATGCAGCCCACCATTTCTCCGCGTACGGTGATGAGGTCGCAGCTATTCCCGCGGCGCGATTCTCCGGCCAGTTCCATGCACTCGACAATGTTGGCCATGGGCAAGACGAAACCATGGCCGGCGACCTCGACCAGCAGACCGTCGATGATCGCCAGGGTCAGAGGAAGCTTCATGCGGAAGCTGGTTCCCTTCCCGGGCCGGCTGGTGACTTCGAGCGTCCCTCGCAACTCGTCGATGGTCCGCTTCACCACATCCATGCCGACACCGCGGCCGGACACCTTCGTCACCTGGGTGGCGGTGGAGAAGCCGGGCTGCAGAATGAGGGCGTCAATCTCGGAATCGCTGAGCGAGGTCCGGGACTCCACGAGCCCGGCCTCCTCGGCCCGGTTGAGGATCGCATTCCGATTGAGCCCGGCGCCGTCGTCGGCGACGGTAATCACCACGCTGCCGCCTTCATGACAGGCTGTCAGCCGAATGGCCCCATACTCCGGCTTATTGCCCGCGCGCCGCTCGGCCGGCGGTTCGATTCCGTGATCGATTGAATTACGCACCAGATGTAGCAGCGGGTCACCGAGCCGCTCGATCACGGTCTTGTCCAGCTCGGTCTCTTCTCCCTCGGTTTCCAGAACGACCTCCTTGCCGAGGTCCCTGGAGAGGTCGCGCACCAGCCGTTTCAGTCGGGAGAAGGCCGTGCCCACCGGCAGCATGCGCATGCTCATCGTGTCATCCCGGAGGCGCTCGGTGAGGCGCTCCATTTCTTCGGCGATTGAGGTAATGACCGGATCGGAAACGGTTTGCGCGTAATCGCCCACGCGCGCCCGCAGGGTCACGATCTCGCCCACCACGTTCACCAATGCATCGAGTTTCTCGGCGGCCACGCGCACCGTGGCGCCGGAATCGGACACAGTGCCGGCGGAACTCGGACGGCGAGGGTCTTCTTGTCCGACTGTATCGGCGGGCGCGGGCTGTTCGGCCGGCTTCGAGCGACCGGCAAGAAACGCCGCGAGGGTCTCCTCAGCACCGGAAGAGCCGGCGGCGGCGAGCAACTGATCGAGCTCGCGCTGCTCGTCCTCCCGCAGTGGATCGCCGGGCAGCCGCTCGATCTCGAGGTCGGCGTCCTCCTCCACGAAGATGAAGACATCCCGAAGCGTGTTTTCATCGGCGGCAGTGGTCAGAAGCATATCCCAGCCGATATAGCAGCACTCCGGGTCCATCTGTTCGAGCGGCGGGATTGCTTCGGTGTCGGCGACAAGACTGAGCTGCCCCAGTGCTCGCAGCTCGTCGAGCAGCGGCAATGGGTTCGTGCCATTCAGAAAGCACTGGCGGGTTGGCCGGAACCGAATTCGGTAGGTCGCCGCGCCCGCGTCGTCGGGAAGCTGCTCCGAGGCCGGACCGTCGCTGGCGGCGGCAATCCCGCCGGTGATCTGGTGCAGCCGCCCGATCAAGTCCTGCCCGGCGCGAAGAAGCGTCTCGGACTCTGTTTCATCCTCGGCAAGCAGCCGGCTCAAATGGTCGTGGGCGGCGAGTCCGATGCTGACGAGCTCTCCGGTGACCGCCAGGCGCCCGTCCCGAACGGCGTCAAAGGCGGTCTCCACTTCATGGGCGAAGGCGCTGATCGTAGTGAAATCGAACATCGCCCCGGACCCCTTGATGGTGTGCAGGCTGCGGAACGCGCGATCGACCAGGTCCCGGTCGGCCGGCGATTCTTCAAGGGCCAGGAGCGCCGTTTCCAGCTCGTCGAGCAGCTCGGCGGCTTCTTCACGGTAGGCCTGCCGCTGTTGGCCGATCATCCCAGCACCTTCTTGACAACGGCCAACAGTTGCGGGCCGCGAAACGGCTTCACGATCCAGCCGGTGGCGCCGGCGTCTCGCGCGGCTCGTTTCTTGGTTCCCTCCGATTCGGTTGTCAGGACCACAATCGGCATGAACCGGTAGCCGGCGTCGGCGCGGATCTTGCGGATCAGCGAAACGCCGTCCAGGCGCGGCATATTGAGGTCCGTGATCACCATATGCACGCGGCCGTTCAGCTTGCGAAAGCCGTCTTCGCCGTCCACTGCTTCCACGACCTCGTAGCCGGCGGCGCGCAGGGTGAGCGAGACCATCTGCCGCACGCTGGCCGAGTCATCAACCGTAAGTATTGTCTTCTTCATCGTGGTGTTCTCCTCCGCACAGGAAACAGCCGGTCCGGCAGAAGCAGGCATCCGGCGACCGTCGCAATCCGGCGCGCGTGACGGCCTGGTCGACAATCCCGTTCTGGCTGTCGGACAGCTCGAGTTTTCCCATCCGAGAAGCGCACTGACGGCTGGCGGCGAACAGAAGCTGCAGAAACGCCAGGTCAACTTCTTCGGCCTCGCTCAGGTCCAATACCAGGGACGAAGTTCGCTGCAGGGCGGCCAGCAGCTCACGGCGGAACTCGGCGACGGCCGCCACGGTGACAGGACCGCGCAGAGTCAGCCGAACGCGGTTATCCCCGCACTCAGAAGAGCTCGACATTGTCTCCAAACTCATCGTCTCCGGACTCATCGTTCCTCTCTTCCTCATTCACGGTCGCCATGGCGCCCGCTGCGACCATCTGCTGCACCCGGCGTTCGGACTCCATCGTGTAGCGCTCCTCGAGTTGATGCATGGTGGTGCGGTCCGCCGCTTCCATGCCGGGCGCGAGACGGCTGCATTCCGCCGCGATGCGTTCGAACTCGGCGACGGCCTCGTCCAGGACGGACCTGGTCCGTTCCTGTACGGTGATGGAGGTCCGCAATTGCTTCAGCTCCTCGCCCAGTTCGCCGGCTTCGTCGCCGATTTCGCCCGACATCGTGCGACACTGCTCCGACGCTGAGCCGAACGCAGCCACCATCGCGCCGAGGTCACCGGTCTCGGCCAGTTTCCTGCTCCCGGACTCATCCCGATTCCCGGAGCCGGCCACGGCCCCCAGCCGGCGGAGCGAACCGGTGACGGCGTCGGTGTGCGCCTTCGCGGTGGCGGTGACGTCTTGTATCTGTTCGGCGAGTTCGCCGAGCGCCAGGCCCCGGCACCCGAGGTGAGCGGCCTTGACGGCGGCGTTGAGCGCAACCCTTTGCATCCGAATGCCGATCTCGTCGACTTTGTTGACCTCGGCAGCCAACTGCTCGAGCGAGACGGAAACCAGGCCGCTTGCCTCATCGGTCAGGCGCCGGGACCGCTCGAACTTGTGCAAATGGTTCGCCAGCGTCGCCAGGCCCTCGGCGGTCTCTTCGAGAAACGACCTGTTGGTGGCGGACGATGTTTGCGCTGTCTGCGCTTGCCGTGCAATCTGCGCGACACTGTTCTCAATCTCGGCGAGACTGGTCGCGATACGCTCCACGGCCTCCTGCAGGGTGTTCCCGGAGGCTCGCAGTTGGGCTGCCTGCACGCCGGCGACCTTGCCGGCGGCGGCGAAATCCTCCGGCGAGACGGCCTCTCGCAGGCGCCCGACGATCTGTTCGGATGCATCGCCGACATGCTCCATCTGCTGGCGGGTGATGTCATGGAATTGCAGTGAAATCACCACTTCCTCGATGCGATCAGCGACGAACTCGATCTGCCGGTTCACCGAACGGGACGTTTCGTCCATCAGGAGACGACGCTGTTCGAGAAGCGCCAGGTTCCGCTCGGACTCCGCCTGGATCCGTGACAAGTCACGATTGCACCGGGAATCGAATTCGGCGGCCGCCAAAGCCGCGGCGCCGAGGGGCCGATCGAGCATATCGAGCCCCTCGGAAACCTCATCGACGCCCCTCCGGATGTCTCCGGCCAGGGCCGAGACATTTCGGGCGACCGCATCGAAGCCGGCACCCACGATATCGGTCCGGGAACTCTCGATGAGCGTCAAGACGCCGAGCGCGTCAATGACACGGGCCGACTCCTCCAAGGCTTTCAGGGACCTTTCGAGCGCGACAATCCCGGACCGGGCTTGCGAGACGAACTCCGACCCGGCCCTGCCATCGCGGAAGAGCTCGCCGGAGTGGTCCAGGATCTCGCGGATTTGAACGGACGCCCCGGCGCAGTTGGAGCCGCCCAGGGCTCCGACCAGATCGGCGGTCCGGCGCCCGATCCCTCGGGCCCGGTCGCGCAGTTCATGAAGCCTGCCGCCGACACGCAAGAAGTCCTTCTCCGTGGAAGCCGCGAGATCCACCATCTGACCGCGGATCGGGTCGAGGCTCTGCCCGGAGACCGCGCCGGGCCGGGCTCCGGGCAGAATGCCGACGGCA
>CAYLSS010000175.1:5233-7207 GCA_964385765.1 uncultured Solibacteraceae bacterium | reverse complement strand
AAGACGGCATCTTTTATACCCATTCCTCTCCATCGAGCAATGCCTCGACGCTCGGCGAACGGCGTCCGGTGGACAGCCGCGACCGCATGGCCGCTATGGTCGCCAATGCGAATCTAGTGGTTACCGCGTGGGACGGCGATCTCCTGGTTGGGATTTCGCGGGCCTTCACGGATTTCGCCTATGTCACTTATCTGGCGGATCTGGCCGTCCGCGTTTCGCACCAGCGGCGCGGCATTGGCCGCGAGCTCATCGAACGCACCCGCGCCGAAGCGGGTCCGGATGCCTACGTCACCCTTCTGGCGGCTCCAAAATCGGTTGGCTACTATCCGAAGCTCGGTTTCAAGCCACACGAATCGTCGTGGATCCTGCCGGCGGATGAACCTCTGTCATGAATCCGAAGTTTTCGCCGGCTTGCTCTCCGAAACGTCGAGGACGGTGACTCCCTCGATGTGGGCGACGTCGGAATCGAGAATGGGGGCGTACCATCGGGTCCACTGAAGCGGATGCTTCCTGATGTAGCTCTCGAGCAGGCGAGCGTAAGCCTGAACCACCGGCGCCAGATGCTCGGGGGCAAAGGCTCCCCGGCGGAGTTCGAAGGGTTGACCGAGCACCAGGCGGCGCTCCCCGCCGGAATCCAGGAAGCAGAACGCGGGAATCAGCGGGGCGCCCGTCAGCGCGGCCAAACCTGCGACTCCGGCAGCGAACAGTTGCTTCAAGCCCAGGAACTCGATTCGGAAAAACAGCCGCCCGCTTGTCCCCACGTTTCCCATCCAGATGACACGGTTCCGGCGCAGCCGGGCGATCAGCTCTGACAGAAAGGACTGCGATTCATCTGTGATCAGGACGGTATCCTCGAAAATCCGGCTTTGCCTCGCCGCGTGTCGCCGCCGGAAAATGCGCTGCCCAACCCAGGAAGATGCGCCCCCATGTTCGGGGCCGTGGACCATGGTGAAGGGGATTCCCCGCGCCTGTACCGCCAAGGCTCCCACAGTTGAACTGCCGAAAGGACTGCCCCACAGGATGGCGCCGCGGCCGGCGTCAAGAGCCCGCTGCAAGTGCCCGAGGCCGTCGATCGGCATCCGGCTCACATTCTCCAGGGTGCTGGCCGACGATTTGTCGAGCATCCTCCAGTTGGCTGCCCGGCCCACCCACCGGCGCTGGAAACACTGCCTTGTCAGGCGGCGGATGGCCGCCCCATTCTTCGAGTCTTCGAAGGCGCGCGACAGGCTTTCCTCCACGCTGCGCCGCCGGCCGGCACGCAGCAGGAAGTCGAGATCGCCGATTCTTCTGGCCATGCTCCCGGACCTGCAGAATTCCGGAAAACATCGCCAGCGCAGGATGAGAACCGCAAGATCACCGAGATCGTCGTAGGTCAGCAGCTTCACGAGACTTGAGGGTGCAATGCCAGCAACATCCAGGCGGCGAAGCAGGGGCGGTTCAGACGGTTCCGATGCTTCTGTCGAGTGATCAAGCGCGGGAACATGCCCGACGGTTGCTGAATCATGCGCCGGAGTCGATTATCTCATTCCCTGACGATTCCCGAGTCGGACGCGTTCGAAAGCTCCGCGTCTGTCGCATCAAGCACCGTCACTCCATCGATGCGGGCGACGCTGGAATCCAGGATAGGGGAAGCCCAGCGGTTCCACTGAAGGGGATACCGCCTGACGTAGTTCTCGAGCAGGCGCGCATGAGCTCGTACGACAGGCGCCAGACGCTTTGGAGCGAAAGTTCCTCGCGCAAGCTCGAAGGGATCTCTCAACACCAGGCGGCGCTCCCCGGAGGAATCACGAAAACAGAACGCCGGAATCAGTGGGGCGCCCGTCAATCCGGCCAGGCCAGCGACGCCCGTCGCGAACAACTGCTTCAAGCCGAGGAAGTCGATCCTAAGAAAGAGCCGTCCGCTTATGCCGACGTTGCCCATCCAGATCGCGCCGTTGTTGCGCAGCCGTTGGACGAGCCCCGAGAGATAGGACT
>CAYLSS010000175.1:0-5223 GCA_964385765.1 uncultured Solibacteraceae bacterium | reverse complement strand
CGTCCGGAAACAGCCGCTGCTCGACAGCCGCATAATGCCGCCGCAAGATACGCTGGCCTAACCACGAGGGTCCCCCGCCATGAGTTGGGCCATGAACCACGGTGAGCGGGATGCCCTGCCGCTGAACCGCAAAGGCGCCCATTGTCGAACTACCGAACGGGCTGCTCCACAGGATGGCTCCCCGACCGGCATCAAGGGCGCGCTGCAGATGGTCGCGTCCCTCAACCGGCACGGGCGGAGGCCGGTCACCCGGCGCGTTATTGGCCAGATCCCAGAGGCATTCTCGATCTTCCCAGGGCCGCTGCAAGTATTGCCGCGCGAGTCGCCGGACCTCACCCGAATTCATTGTCTGTGCAAAGGCGGCCGACAAGCCGACTTCAATCGCGCGACGGTAGCGGGGACGCAGCCGGCGATCGATCTCGCCGAGCCGTTTCCGGACGATCTCAGATCCTGTCCACGAGGAAAGATAACGCGACCGAAGGATGATCAGTGCGAGATCACCAAGGTCCTGGAAAGTGAGTGGTGTCACTGTGTCTGGCGACTATTCTTCCGGCTGCTACTCGGTGTTAACAACATACTCGCGAATCAGCGCCTTTGCTTCCTCGGAACGGTCGGTTGCGAGCGCCACGAAGGCGAACCCCTGCTCGCGGCGGATGAAGCGGACGCTCCGCAGATCGATCTGCGCCTCCTTGAACCGCTGCGCCACCTTGGCCAGCGCGCCCGGTTCGTCTTTCAGGCGCACCAGCAGCGCGTCCTCGGTAATGGCATGAAACCCGGCATCGCGCAGGCTTTGGAGCGCTTCATCATACCGGTCAACCGTCAGTTCGATAACGGCCGTGTCATGAATCTCCTCGGCGTCGATTGTTTCGATGTTGATGCCTCGCTCGCCCAGGTTTTTCGAGATGTCGGCTAACAGGCCGGCCCGATTATCAGTTACTATCACGATCTCTTTCATGATTCAGTCCTGCTCTCTGGCCGCTACGATGTCCGCAATGATCTGATCGATCTTGTCCCGGCTGACCGTGGTCATCACGACAATGTGCGCCCGGTCATTGTGAACGGCGATCTGCCACTTTTCGAGGACCGGTCGCGGGGGCCGCTCAAAAACCACGGTGATCGAGTTCGGATTCGTCCAGGCGTCGATGCCCACCTCGCGAAAACGTTCCACGGCGTAACGGGTCTTCTCCCGGCAATCGGCCACTTCGCGCCTGAACCCTTCCACTCCAATTTTCCTGATGGCGTACCACAGAAACAGCGCCGCGACTCCGTTGCGCGAGCCGGTCAGGGTCGTGTCGAGAGTGCCGACATACTCGATAGATCGGGCGATCCGGTTGACGTAGTCCTTCTTCGCGAGCACGACGCCGCACGGGAACGGCGTGCCGATGAACTTATGGCCGCTGACCGAGATGCTGTCGACGCCGGCGGCGAAAT
The DNA here is from genome assembly GCA_964385765.1 of uncultured Solibacteraceae bacterium. Classification (GTDB taxonomy): domain Bacteria; phylum Acidobacteriota; class Terriglobia; order Bryobacterales; family Bryobacteraceae; genus CAWELS01. Next base: position 3,792 of record CAYLSS010000175.1, on the reverse strand, counting down.
CGTACTCCTCGGCCAGGTCGAGAAACGGCAGCGTCATCCCGCATAGGGCGGCATCGCAATGGATGTAGAACTGCGGGATGGCGAGATCCTTCATGATCTGCCGGATGCGCCGGACGTCGTCCTTGGCTTCGGTCATCGTGGTACCGACGTTGGCGAAAACAATTGGAGGGGCCTCCCGGTGGATCCGGAGCGTGTAATAGAGGTCCTCGTAGTCGATCTCGCCGTTGGCCTGCGACTTGATCATGATGTTCTTCATGTTCAGCACGCGCAGGTTCTTCGCAACGCTATAGTGGGTGTCCTCGGAATAGTAGACCATTCCCGAGGGGTAGAGTTCGCGAGCCAGGAACAGCCCGTAGATATTTCCCTCGGTACCGCCATTGGTGACGTAGCCCCAGTAGTCGCCCGGATCGATATGGTGGAGTTCAGCGAACCATGCCAGAACTCGCTGTTCGATCTCACGTGTATGCACGCGGTAGGTGCTCGGCGCGAACGGATCCCCGACATTGTTAATCGGATAATAAAGGAAGGCGAACAGCGGCGAGTAGTCGAAGTATCCGCGGCACGGGTAGCCGACAAAGGTTCGGGCTTGCTCGCGGATGTAGTCGAGCATCTCGTCGAAGCGTCGTTGGTCTTCGGGCGGGAGGGGACTCTCGCCGGTCATCATGTTGTCCGCCAGTTTCCGCAACGCCTGCCCTCCAGCCCCATCGTACCCCGGCTATGGACTTTGCGCGTAGGCTATGTAGCGTCGGACGAATGCTTCGTCGAGAAACGGATCGTCCATGGTCCACCGCCACTGGAGCAGCGCCGCCTGCAGGCGTTCGAGTACGGGGGCGTAGTGCGGATCACCGGCGAGATTGTGGAACTCGATCGGGTCCTTTTGCAGGTCGTATAGTTCGAACGCCGGCGGATCGGCGAAGGTGGCGAAGGCTTGCTCGACGTCGGTTCCGTCGTAGCGGGCTCCTGCCATCCTGCCCACCATCCTCGATGCCGCCAACGGAGTGCGGAGTAACTTATCAAATCGGCACATAGGAACTCCTTGCCAGTTATTCAGCCCCCGTTTCCATCCACTTACCGCTGCGGGCGCTTTCGAGCACTGCATCGCAGACCTTCTGCGTCTGGAGTGCGTTTCGGAAGTCGGGCTGGGTGGGCTTTCCCGATTCCAGCCCGGCGACGAAATCAGCCAGTGCGTTCAGGAAGGTATGCTCGTAGCCGATGCACGTTCCCGGCACCCAGTAGCGATCCATGTACGGATGCTCGGAATTTGTCGTGTGGATCTTGCGCCAGCCGGTGAGATGCGACTCGGTCTTCTGACCGCTCTGTTTCTGTTGGTACTCGAAGAACTGCAGGTACTCCGGCTCCTCGAGATCGAAGAAGACGCTGCCGTCGGCGCCATTGAGTTCGAACGTGTTGTAGTTCTTCCGGCCGCGGGCGTAGCGCGTCGACTCGAAGGTGCCCATCGATTGGTTGGCAAACTCGGCCAGGAACATGCATGCATCGTCAACGCCAACCGGCTTGACCTCGCCAGTGACGGCATGGGTCCGCTCTTTGATGAACGTTTCCGTCTTGGCGATGACACGAGTGATGGGGCCGTTGAGCCACATCGCGGTATCGATCGAATGGGCCAGCAGATCGCCGGTCACTCCGGATCCGGCCGCCGCGGCATCCAGCCGCCACAGCGTCGCTCCTCCCTGTGGGACGTCGGGTGAAATCGTCCAGTCCTGGAGATAAGTAGCCCGGTAGTGGAACGGCTTCCCAATACGGCCCTCATCGACAATCTGCTTCGCCAGGGCAACGGATGGAACCCTGCGGTAGTTGAACCAGACCATGTTCGGTACGCCTGCTTCCTCGACCGCCCGAACCATCTCCTCGGCTTCAGCCACGTTCATGGCAAGAGGTTTCTCGCAAAGCACCATCTTGCCGTTCATTGCGGCCGCCATCGCAATCTCTCGGTGGGTGTTATTGGGAGTACCGATGTCCACAAGATCGACGTCATCGGCTTCCACCAACTTGCGCCAGTCGTTTTCAGTCCGCTCGTAACCCCAGACAGCGGCGAACTTCCTGACCTTCTCTTCATTCCTGCCGCAAGCCACCTTGAGAACGGGGCGGTGCTCGACCGGAAAGAAATCATTGAGGCGCTTGTACGCATTCGAGTGCGCGCGGCCCATGAATCCGTATCCCAACATACCTACTCGTAACTGCTTTGCCATCTACGTTACTCCTTGCTTTTATTACTCCTGCCCTTTGGAGAGGGCGCTTTTTAAAGCCGCGAATTACCCGTACTTCTCGATCAACTCATCCAGCTTCTTCTTGCACCTTTCGGTGGCGGCCCAAGCGTTCGGGTAGAAGCAGAGGTCGATGGTCCACCAGTCGTGAGGCAGCCTGGATGCCCGGGCAAGCGCCGGCATGATCTCGTCAAAGTCGAGCACTCCTTCTCCGAACGGGGGATGCGCCGAAGTTTCGTCGTTGCCGCCGGCGTCTTTGTGGCAGGTGTTGTCAGAATCGATGACGTGGATATGGTTGATTCGCTCGCCGAGCATTTGAATGAATTCCACTTGGTTCGGGAGGGTATCCCTTTCGCCCTCCTGCCGTGCACCGACCACGCCCACCATCTGGCCGTGGCAGGTGTCATAGAGGATCCCGAAGTTCGGCTTATCCACGGCGTCGTGGACGCGCACCACCTCCCCTGGCTTGTTGAATGCGAAGCCGGGCTCGAATTCCCAGCTTACGTTCAGCCCATGATCGGCGGCGATGTCGCAACAGGTCTTCCAGGTCTTCACCACGCGGTTCATGGCCATGGCGTAGTCGATCTCGCGAAGGATAGTGGGCGGCTGCACAGTATCCACGCGAATCCCACCGATGCCCAGGTCGCGGGCGAATTCGCAATTTTCGCGGAACTCGGCGATGTACTTGCTCTGATCGTCGGTGTTAATGAGCTTCTCGCCCCACAGGTTGGCCGCCATGCCGCTGAGGCCGAGCCCCTTGCTCTGAAGACGTGACCTCAGCTCATCACGCTGCGATTTGTCGGGCATGGCGCCCGGCCAATCGGCGTCCGGACCGCTGGGGTTTCCAGGATTCGGGTGCGGCGGAAAGGCCCCCAGCTCGACCCCGTCGAAACCGAGTTCGGCGAGTTTGGTGGTCACCGTATCGAAGTCGATTGGTTCCTTTTCGTAGGGGCCGATTGTAAAGGCCCACGATCCGATCGATGTGCGCTTGCTCATAGATTCCTCCGGCACAAGATCGTATCGCAGTTGGGAGCGCTTTGGGGCGGAGCGGAGGGCGGTGCGCTTTTCAGGTACGCGGCTGATAATATAGTGGGTTGTGGTGGCGGCAAGGGGGACAGGCCAACCGCGGGTGGGCCGGTCGCCGGTAAAAAATGAGGAATTGAAGATCTCCCGGCTCTGGGAATTGTTCTCGGAGGAGATAAGTTGCAGCCATCAAGGCGTTCCGAACCAACGAATCCAACCCTGGATCATCCGCCGTTTCCGGCTCCGCCCGTTCCAATAGAGGCGACACCGCTCGACGCAGCGATTCAGGAAGCTCGCCAGTGGCTGATCGATTCGCAGGAAGAAGACGGCTTCTGGGTGGGCATGCTGGAGAGCAATTCCTGCATGGAAGCGCAGTGGGTGCTGGCGATGCACTTTTTGGGCGTCGAAGCAGATCCGAAGTACGAGAAAATCATCGCGAGCATCCTGCGAGAGCAACGCCCGGACGGCGCCTGGGAAGTGTACGAAAACGCGCCGCAGGGCGACATCAACACGACGGTCGAATGCTACGCGGCGCTTCGCAGCTCAG
>CAYLSS010000174.1:0-7222 GCA_964385765.1 uncultured Solibacteraceae bacterium | reverse complement strand
GGAGATACAGAGCGGAGCGATCAGGTTTGTGACAGTTGTTACGGTCCTGTCGCCTCGAGGCCGGCAGCCGGGAGGCCGCGATGGTTAGTCTGGTGGCGGATTCGCCGAGGATTGGCTTTGTCTTTCGTCGTAGGCGTTTTTGAGTTCACGGTACTTCTTGAGGAAATCGAGCGCCAATTCCCGTTGGCCGGCGGCGCGGTAAGCGCGAGCGAGCTGATAATGGAGGCTGCCGTCGTCGTCGAGAGGGAGGGCTTTTTCGAGATGGGGAACGGCGTCGGCGTCGCGACCGGCCTGCAGCAGACCGCGCGCCAGGGCGGCTCGAGCGTAGAGATCATCCGGCTGGATGGCCACGGCCCGCTCCAGGAAGGGGATGGCCTCCTCGGGCCGCTGGAGGTAGAGAAGAATTTCGCCCTCCAGATAGTTCAACTGGCCCGATTCAGGTGACAATTCGAGCAACTCTTCGACCACCGGGCGAGCAGCTACATAGTTACGCGCCAGGAAATATGAGACCGCCAGTTCGGTGCGAAGCTTTGGATCCCGGGGGGCGAGTTCGAGAGCCTTCTTCCACCACTCGACCGAAGCCTGATGACGATTCCCCTGCCGTTCGAGTTCCGCCCGATGCACATAGGCTTCGACGGCAGGCGGCAGCTCGAGCAGGCGGGCGAAGCTCTGTTGGGCCAGCTCACTGTAGGCCTGGAGCTGCCAGTAGTAGCCTTTGGGTGAGTCGTGTTTCGAGGCCAGCCGGGCGCCTGCTTCCATCGCACAGGGAATGGGTTCGGTCGCACAGTCCAGTTGGCCGTGCGCTCTCTCGGAAGACAGTGCGTGAAGCACTTTCTCCCGCTGGCCGCCGTGGTCATAGACCTGGGCGAGGGCCGCGTGGACTCCGCGGAGCTCGGGGGCGAGTTCGGCGGCACGCTCCAGGAATGGCTGTGCTTCGTCATACTTCCGAGCCTCCAGGAGTCGGGTACCGGCCATGCGCTGCCAGTAGGCCGAATCGGAATGCTCCCGCAGCCGGTCAAACGCTCGCTGGGCCATGGCGTCGTAGTTCTTTCCCAAGGCATAGAGGATGGTCGGATTGTCAGGGTCGGCGGCAGCCAGCTCATTCAGGCGGTCGGCGACTTCCTGCATGCTCCCGGCTTGTGCCAGCTTCTTTTCAAGCTGGACCAGGGTGGCGAGCTTGGGAGCTTCGGCCTGGCCGGCGGGCGTCAGCGGCAGGCCGTGAGGATCGTCGGCGGGCTCGGGCGCCGAAGCATCGGAATCGGCCGAGGGATCTTCGGCAGGCCGCGGCATTTCCGGCGACGTCGCGCGGCCGGCGGTTGTCGTGCGAGCCTTTGCGATCTGCTTTTCGACCGCGGCGGCCAGTTCCTCGAGATCGTGTGCGAGCAGCCGGTCCCGCATACGCTCGAGACCCTCCAGGTGGAGCCGCTTGAGCGTTTCCTGCTTGCCGTCGATCAAGGCGCGGGCCTCGGCAAGCAGATTGGCGCTCACCTCGCGCTCCCGGTTCGCGCCAGAGGTCTCGGCCTGCTCGACAGCGGCCTGATGGAATGCCACGGCGCCGGCCGGATCACCGAGATCGCGGACCAGGATGCCCATGCGATTGTAGTCGCGAATGAGGGCGGCGGACTTCTGCGGACCGTCTTCGCCGCGTTGGGCGCGGGTGATGGCTGTTCGGAAGTGGTTGATCGCCTGCGCGTAGTTGCCCATCTCGCCGTATGCCAGGCCAAGGTTGCTCAGGATCTTGATCTCCAGCTCGGCTTTCGATTCGGGGTCGGTGATCGCCAGGGCCTGACGGAAGCCGCGGACAGCTTCCACGGGATCGTCCATTTTCAGATAGGCTTCACCGATGTTGTTCAGGACCACGGCTTCGAGGTTCTTGTCACCCAGTGTCCGGGCGATTTCGAGCGCTTCGCCGAACCGCTCCAGAGCCTGGTCCGGCTGGCCCATGAGGAGATACAGGCTTCCGGCGTTATTCAGCCGGTTCTTCAGGCCCTGGCGATCGCCGGCCTTGCGGGCCATCTCGAGAGACTTCTCGAGGTGTTCCGTAGCGGTTTCGTAATCGCCCGTGACAGAGTGGATGATTCCGAGATTCCCGTGGAAGGAGCCGCTGAAGAGTTCGTCGCCGCGAGCTTCGGCGCTCTGAAGGCCCTCAGTCCATATTGTGCGAGCCTTCTGGAGATCTCCGGCTTCGTAGGCCTCCAGACCCTGTTTGAGGAGGTCCTGGAGGTCTGCCTCCTGGGCGGGCGCCGCGGCAACGGCAAACAACGCAAGTAAGAGTAGTATGGCCACTCTCACAGTTCCTATTCTATTCGTCTCGTCGCAGCCCAGCGCGCTCAGATCTGGAGCTTGCCGTGATAGCGCATGCCGGCAAGATCGAATCGGCAACGGACCCGGCCGGCCTTGAGCTTCAGTTCCACTTGGACAAACTCGTCGTCGGGAGTGATGTCATATCCTCCCTGCCCGGACTTCGGGAAAAAGACGTAGACCTCCGCCTGACCGGGAAGCTCCTGCACATGGACCGGAGCGAGTTTCTCTTTTCCCTTCGCGTTGATGGTGAGGGAATTCTTCAGATAGTGGTCATCGCCATCGGCTGCGGAAGCGGGAACGCCGCTAACGCTTAGAACGTAGTGTTCCTGTTCGGCCAGGATCATCTTCGCTGCCTCGGTCGAAGCACTGGCCTCGTTGCCGAATATCCTTCTTGCGATCGCCTGGCGGACCGGCAACGCGCTCACCCAGCGGAATCGGATTTCAAGGGACGGTGTCGCCTGCAGGTCCTTCGAGGTGATGTCGCCGATATGCACCCTCGATCCGCCCGACGGTTGCGTGGCATCGCCGGCATGAGGGCGAGGGCCGCCGCCGGCGGCGCGATGGGCGCCGGCGTGTCGGGACATCGAAGCCGCCAGGCGCTCCACGGTTTGTGCCCACGGCGAATCGGTGAGGATCTGTTCGACTTCCTCCTCGTTCCACTCGGTGTAAAGCTTTTCGTGCCAGACCTCCTCGGCTGACGCCGGAAAAGCGGCCAACACGAATACGACTGCCAAAGAGATTATTAAAGACTGCACAATACCAGGATAATGCTGAATTGGTCCACGGCCTCCGAAATTCACCGGCGGAGATACGCGACTGTATGGTTGCCTAAGACGAGCTACTCGCCCACAACCTCATACCAGGCACTGAACCGCTGCCCTTCGGCCTGAAGGTGGATGCGGAAGCCGCCAACGGTGCGTTCGACATCGCCGGGGCCGAGTGCGGCGAGGCGTTGTCCGGCGCTGCCGAGCGGATAGACGCGGATCGCCCCGGCCGCGGTTGCAAGGGTTACGAAGCTTTCGACGCGCTCCATCCAGATCGGCGAGGCCAGCGCGCGGTTGGGCGCTGACGGCTCGTCTGGGCGGTCGGGCTCGAGGGTCCACCAGCCTTCCTGGCCGCGGTAGGGGACCAGGGGCAGAGGCTCCGGCGGTTCGCTTCCCGGTCTTGTGCCCAGGGTGTAGCCGGGGATCGAGATCAGCCAGCGACGTGTTTGCGCCAGCGGCCTTCCATCGACCGGGGTGACGAGGACGGTCGCGAAGCCGCGCGCGCTCTCGGCGAGTTGGACCGTCAGGGCGCCGGCGGTGACGCTATCCGCACCGATGGAGCCGATCACGGCGGCGGCCGTCGGTGAATGTACCAGGTAGACGCCGCGGTCCGGATCGTAGGTTGTCTCACCGGTATCCGAGACAATGGGGCGCGAGAGGGGTTCGGCGGCTTCTTCCGGCATGGCGCCGTTGTCGGAGGGCGCCAGACGCACCCGCCGGCGGAAGAAGAGGTCAGTATCGATTCCGAGGAGTTCTTCGACGGACCTCCCCCGGGCGGCCTGGATGCGTTGCTCCCGCGAGATCGGCAGGTCCAGCGGTTCCCGGCCGGTGGCGACGGCGCCCGAACGGAACAGCCAGGCCGACTGGCCGATGACCGGGAGCTTCGTCAAATCGAAAACCAGGTCAAAGGTCCGGGGCAGGCCCTGGTGGTAGTCGTTGGAGTGTGAGTAGGAGTAGTGCATGATGCCGTCCCAGTCCTGGAAGGCGGCATTGGCGGCGAGAACGGGGTCGATCTCGGCGGCCTTAGTATTGGGCCACGGCTGGTTGTACTCGCTGACGGTAAAAGGCCGGCCGCCCTCGCGCAGGATGGCTGTGTCGCGGAACCTGTCCAGGCTGGCGGTGAAGGAGCTGTTGCGAATGCGCCAGTCGCGCTGGTCCCAGGGCCGGCCGGGAAAGTTGTAGTGATCTTCGTAGAAGTGCGAGTCGTTGTAATCCATCTCACGCTGGGAATCGAAGGTGATCGGGCCGCCGCCCCAGTTGACCTGCGTGCCGGTGATGGGAACCAGGCTGTCGGTCTCCCGGCGGATCACCGCACGGATACGGCCGAGGTAGCCGCGATCCTGTTCAGCGAGGAAAAGTATGTAATCGCTGGTCTGAGTGGTGGAAGCCGGGCGGCCGCCGTCGACGAGGCCGATGTTCGCCTGCTCGAGCGATTCACCGTCCTGCAGCCCGACGGCGGCGGCCCGAAGACTCTCATGGCGGATGTAGACGGTGGCGCCGGCGATGTTTTGGACGTCGAGATAAAAACGGCCGATACCGGTCATGGCGAACGGCGGCCGCAGGATCATCTCAAACTTCTGCCACTGGCTGGTGACGCGGATCTTCCGGCTTACTTGGGTGCGCCACGGGCTGACGTTTTCCTTGACGCCCCAGTCGATTTCGCGCGACTGACCGGCGGGCAGGTCGGCGCGGACTTCGACCTCGGCCTGGTAGGTCTTCTCGGGGTCGACTGAGAAGCCGACTTTCTTGATGTTGATCCAGTTGCCGGCCTGGTGGACCTCGACGCGGGCCGTGGGAACGCCGTCCGTTGAGGTCAAGGTGAGGGTCGCCCGAGCGGGTGCGTGCTGTTCGTTCTGCCAGGCCCCGTTGAGCAGTTCCGGTCCGGGGTCGCCCGCTCCGCCCCAGGTCTGGCGCAGTGCATCCGTCGAAGTGTACTTGACTTTCAGGAAGGCGTTCCAGCGCTCCTCGAGAGCGGCGCGGTATTCGCCGAGCAATACCTCGTCGAGCTGGCCGGTCCGCCAGCTCCGGACGAGTGAGGCCTCGTTGCTGATTTCGACCATCGCCAGGACAGGGTCGTCCTTCAGCCGCAGGGCCCGGATGAGTTGCCGGGCGTACTCCTCCTGCAGCTCGATCATCTTCCAATGGATGATGTGCAGCGGTTTGCTTTGACTCGGCATTTCGCCGCCGGGGAGATTGGGGACGCCGTCGAGGCCGGGACGGAACTCGTAGCCGACGTGGAGATTCAGATTGGCGTAGATGCCTTCCTGCTTGAGCGCGTCGAGGAAGGTGCGGAGCCGCATTGCGGCGACTTCGTTCAGGGAGGGATAGGGGCCGCCGGTCAGGATTGACTGCGCGGTGGACGGATCCGCGCCGGCGGAAGTATCCATATGATGAAGGCGGACGAGGTTGACACCCATCCGGCGAAGGCGGCGGGCAACGCGGGGCGCATCTTCGGCTGATGGGAAGTTGCCCCCGAAGGAGAGATTCACTCCGAAGAAGCGGAGGCGCCTGTCGTCGCCGGTACGGGGCTCCAGGTCATCGCCTACCTGGAAGAAGTGCGGGCCGTTGACGAAGACCCGGGCGGTGGGGCCGATGGGCTGGTTGAGAAAGCTGAAGTCGGCGGCGCCGCGCAGGTTATCGAAGTCCAGGCTGATGGGATACATCGTGGCGCCGGCGGGGTTCGGGCCAGGCGCCACGGCGAGGGTAACGCCTTCCTGGCTCCAGTTTTGTCCCACCTTGACCCGAACAGGGACGTTCGGGCCGGGTTGAACCGCCTGGGGGACCTGGAGGTTCACCTGCATTAGGCCGGCGGTGAAGCCCGGGGCGCCGCCGGCGTAGTGGACGGCGGCCGGCAGCCCGCCGATCTCGGCGGTCACGTCCTGGACTGGTTCGGGGAGTGGGTCGCCGGCCGGTTTCCCATCGATGCCCGGAGGATCGGTTTCGCCCTCGCCGGTCAGGTAGACCGTCACGATCGAGCCGGCCATGGCAGGGTTGTCCGGCCCGTTTCGCGAGCTGTCCTGGTTTAGCGCGGCCGCCTGCCCCCGGCCCGATGCGTCGGCGGTGAAGAGGCCGGGCGCGCTTTGGGTGACTCGAGCCTGAAACGGTGGACCGGCGATGCCGTTGCGTTCCACCGTGATCATCACCGATCGCAGCGCGCCGGAGGCATAGGGCACGACGCAGCTCGACTGGTTTTTCGAAACATAGAGCAGCGGCGCCGGCGCGCCCTGGAAGAGCACGCGTGTTTCAGCCAGTTCCGTGGCGAGATAGCCGTCGGCGCCCAGGCTGGCCCCGACGATCTCCGGGGGGCCGAGATCTTCTCCGTAAATGACGACGATCTCACCGGCGCTGAGGGCTTCGGCGTCGTAGCTGGCGGCATTGGCGACGGCGGAGATCGTCGCCGGTTCAGCAAAGGCGAGAGCGGTTGCGAGAATCCATACCGAGCCCACAAACAACCACCAATACATTGCGACACGTGTCATGATTCTAGCCGGCGCCGGACCTTGCTATCCGTTCACGGTGGTGGCGGGTTCCGGGCTTCACGGCATTTCTCTGTGCATCTCGGGCGCCATGCGCTCTTGAGGGGAAAGAGTGCTGCTGCTAGCTGCGCAGCAGCAGGTCCAGCAGCCCGCGGTCGAGTTTGTGGCCGCGCCAGTTTTCGTAGTTGACGTCTTCGCGGCCGCTGTCGAGCACACCGAACGACCCGCGGAAGTTCCACAGCGCCCAACCGATGTCGTGGCTTTTGAGAATGGCCATGACGTCGCTGAACCAGGCCAGGAAGACATGATGGGGCGTTTTGTTGTAGCAGCCGGCCTCGCCGCAGTGGACGCCGATGCCTTTGCGCACCAGCTCTCCCCAGGGTTCGTAGTGCTCCTCGAGCGAAGCCCGGTTGATGGCGGGCTCGTCGCCGCGAGCTGGAATGGGCCAGGACGGGTCGGGAAAGGTCATGTTCCGGTCCACCCAACTGGCGCGGTAGTGGCTGATCAAAGCCGGCCAGTAGGCATGGACGCTCTGCGCGACCCCGTCCGGGATCATTTCGTGAACAACCTTGTTGCCGACGTTCAGGCCGTCGATGATTACCACGCGATCGGGACTGGTCTCCTTGATTTTGTTGGCCGCACGCCGCATCACCCGGACGTAGTCCTCGCGCGACATGT
>CAYLSS010000173.1:2864-7251 GCA_964385765.1 uncultured Solibacteraceae bacterium | reverse complement strand
TGCGCAACATCCCCACGGAAAAACCGACGGAGGGAATCGGTGTGGTGGAAGCGCCGAGGGGAACGCTGTATCATCACTACGTCACCGACATGCGCGGCCTGGTGGAGAAGGTCAACCTCATCGTGGCCACGGCGCAGAACAACGCGGGCATGAACCTGTCGATCAAGAAGGCGGCGAAAACGCTGATCAAAAACGGAAAGGCGTCCGATGAACTGCTCGACCGCGTGGAGATGGCGTTCCGGGCCTACGATCCCTGCCTCGCCTGCGCCACGCACGCGCTGCCCGGAATGATGCCGCTAGAGGTGAAACTGCATCAGGGCGGGGAAACGATCCGGAAGATCCGCCGTGAGACGTGACGGGCGCCCGCTGGTCATCGGCATCGGCTCGCCGATCCTCGGCGATGACGGCATCGGCGTTCACGCGGCGCGCGCCGTGAAGGAGGACGCGCGAACGCGACATGTCGACGTGATCGAATTGGGCACGGCGGGTATCGCCCTGCTCGACTTCATCGCGGGGCATGATTGCCTCATCATCATCGATGCCGTGTATTCGGGCGCGGAACCCGGTACGCTTCACGATCTGAATGCCGACGAAATCGCGTGTTGCGCGCACCTGGATTCCGGCCACGACGCCGATCTCCCCGCCGTGCTGGCGCTGGGAAACGAACTGAAGGGCGCCGATATGCCCGAATCCGTATTGGTTCTCGGTGTCGAGGCGGAGGAACTCACCCGGTTTTCCGAGGAACTCACGCCTCGTGTCGCGGCGGCCATCCCTCGTGTCGTTACTCGCATCGCGACTTTCCTGGCCTCGAGGTAAACCCTGACTTTGCAAAAAAGATCGGCGCGGAACGGCAATACCCGCGCCATAGCGCCGCCTCTGCAACCTGAAGCGACCTGAATAAAATCTCCATAATCCATATCGTATTAATCGTTATTTATAACTGATTAATCAAAAAGGGGTTGAGCGCAATCGGATCGCTAAAGATCCTTTAATTACGGACTCGAAGACCGCTGATCCGGCCTTGAATTGACGATAAATATAACAGCCTTTTGGGGAAGAAATCCGAACTCGGATTTCCAGTTGCAACGTATGCCGGAGTAGACCGTGGAGCTGCGAACACCCATAACTTCGAACCATTCCTTCCGCATTCACATGCCGATGGAACACTCCAGCATCAAGAAGCGCCTCGAGGAGAAGGCGAAGTCCATCGCCGAGAAGAGCGAGCTATCCGAGTCGGAACAGCGCGCGGTCCGGGAGTTCAAGAAGATCGACCGCGCCGTCAGAGCCCATGAGCAGGCACACGTGCACTCGGGCGGCGGAGTCGTTACGGGCGGGCCCAGCTACGAGTACCAGATGGGTCCCGACGGCAGGCAGTATGCCGTGGGCGGCGAGGTGAACATCGACTCGACTGAGGTGCCCGGTAATCCGGAAGCCACGCTCGAGAAGATGGAACAGGTCAGGCGAGCCGCGCTCGCGCCGGCCGACCCCTCGGATCAGGATCAGCGCATAGCCGCGCAGGCGGCCAGCAAGGCGGCCAAAGCGCGCATGGAGATCCAGCAACGGAAACAGGCGGAAAAAAAGGAAAGACGCGAAGAAGAAACGCCGGAAAGCGAGGCGCTTCTGAAAACGGCGGCTCGATCCTACAGCGACGCGAGCTCCCCTTTCGGCTCGGGTTCGCTGTTGAACCTCACCGCTTGATCTTCTCCTGAAAAAATCATTCTGCCACGATCATTGAATCATTTTTCCGATGCCCGATCCTCGGATAGACTCAGAAGCCCGCCGGATAGTTCACGAGCGATCTTCTCGAGTCCGAGCGCGGCGGCATGGACATGTTTTTCCGCCTGCGCCTTCTGCGCCTCTTCATACGTAAACGGGGCGAGCAACCGGTTCAACGCTTCAATGGCGTTCTTCACTTCCTCTCTTTTCGACGCTGTCGCGTAGGCGCGGAGGATACGGATCTTCTCGAAGGCCTGGATCGCTCAAAAGCAGAGTGCCAGGACCAAGGCCCCGGCAGAGCAGCGGGCCCTGCTCGAGTCGGCCGCAACCCACTATGAAGAGGTCCTGAAGGTGGCGCCGAACGACGGACCGGCGCTCAATAACCTGGCCATCGTATCGGCGAGGCTCGGCGATACGGCGAGGGCCATGCAGGCGCTTGAAACCGCCATCGCCGCGGATCGCGCCAGGGCGGATCAGTACTCCGTTATGCTCGGCGATCTGCATGCTTCGCGCGGTGAGCTCACCGCGGCCCGCCAGCGCTACGAGTCGGCGATTGCAGCCAACCCGGACATGCAGGTCGGCCGGCAGCGGCTGATCGCCGCTTACCGCTCGAGTCCGGGTGCGAATCCCGAGGAACTGCTCGATAAACTCGACGAATGGAAGGAGGATTATCCGGAGATCGTCTCCGGTGGCTATCTGTGGGTCATCCGGCAGACCTACCGGAGCCAGGCGGAGCTGGCCGACCGAGCATTGCTGCAGTGGGTGGACGTACTCGCCTCGGAAGGCTCGATCACGAACGATATCCTCCGCCGGCTGCCCGAAGACTGGAGTTCGGAGTCCGTGAACGGACTGCGGGAGTATCTCGAAGAACCGCGGCAGCCGCCCTCGGGCCGAAACTGGTGGCTCGCGGACGAACAGCGACGGAACGTGCTTGCCGGTGTGGCGCTCGCCTTGGGTCACAACTGGGAGGTCACGGGGGGAGCGCCGGGCTGGTCGGCGAGATGCTGGGGTGCGGGTCTGGACTTTGCTCCATCGTACGACTCTTATCGGACGGGTGAGCTCGAGGAAGCGCCCGTCGCGCGGCTTGACCTGCAGACGGCACTCGCCTCGCTCTACTTCAAGAACGAAGAGCTGGATCCGGACGGGAGCCGATTCCTCGACTTGGAAAACCGGCTGTTTGCAGGGAAGGGTGAAGCGTACCGCTTTCAGGATTGGGAGGCCGTTCAGGCGCATCATATGACGCTCGGCGAGATCTATGCGGAGCGCGGCTGGTGGGAAACCAGCGACCGGCCGTTCCCCGGTAACCGCTATACGAACGCATTCTTTCAATTGGAGGCGGCGCTACGAGCGGCTCGGAGGCGTACCGTGGAGTTCGGGGCGCCTTACCAGCCCCTTGGCATGGTCAAGCTGAGGCTGGGTGACGGATATGCCGTAAAGGAACAGAAAGACCGCGCCCATGGCTACTATCTCTCAGCGGCTGAAGCATTCCTTGACGCGGATCTGCTGGCTGACGCCCGGGCGGCGCTGGCGAAGGCAAGCGGCCTGTCCGTGGATCAAACGCCGGCAATACGGGAGAGACAGGGGCGGTTGCGGCGGTTGTACGTATTCCGGCGCGATGCCGGCAACCCGGAAAGTGAGCTCGTGGCGGCGGTCGCGCGCGGCGAAAACCCGATTTCTCGCGCCGCGGCCGCCTGGCTGTACAGCGACGGCTCGCGGTTCCTGCGGCGCCAGCGCTTCAAGCTTGCCGCGGACCTGGCCGTCCAGGCCCGCGACGTGGCCGGAACGGAGTCATTCCGGTCATCCACGGCCTTTGCCGGCGCGTTCGCTCTGTCGCTGGACGCCCTCGAAGGGGCTGCGGAACAGTCCATCACGTTGATGGGATCCGGTGACCTGCAACGGCTCCGGCGCTGCCAGCAGATCATCGAAGAGGGCGCAGCCATGAGGCCCGTTCCGGCGAAGGTGAAGCTTGGCGAGCCGTCGAGGAAAGCCGCGGGAACGGTACTCGGGTTCTCCTTGCCGGGACCGAAACAGGATTCTTTCATTGACCTGCCGGACGAGACATTGCTGGCGATACGAGTCTTCCGAGAGGTGGATTTTCAGCGCTGGCTGGCTTGGAATGCCCGTCTCGAGATTCGCGACGGCAGCGCCCGCATGGTCGTCGATCCCAGTCTCGGCGAGCGTGCCGAGATTCAGCGGACAGCGCGTACTATCTCGAACCTGTCGGTCAACTGATGCAGATGTAGGGCGGAGAATCACCTCGAGTGTCGTCTCGAATTGGATATCGCATCGTAATCGTCCAGCTTGCCTGTCTGCTTTCGGCGGGCGCCTCCGCATGGCCCCGGCCCGAGCTGCGGAAGTCGGCTGCGGGCGAGCGGGGGATGGTGGCGGCAAGCACGCCGTATGCTGTCGAAGCCGGAGTCCGGATGCTCGAACAGGGCGGAAACGCCGTGGACGCGGCGGTCGCGGCGGCCTTTGCACTCGCGGTAACGGATCCGCCGATGAGCAGCCTCGGGGGGCGCTGTCACATCCTGATTGCGTTCAAGGACGGCGCTCTCGCCCGGTACGATGGAGCGACGCAGGCCCCTCAAAGGATTCCGCCGCTCAAAGGCAAGGACGAGCGCCGCGGCGGATTCGCCCGTGTTCCGGTGCCCGGTTTGCCGCTCGCCCTCCT
>CAYLSS010000173.1:0-2854 GCA_964385765.1 uncultured Solibacteraceae bacterium | reverse complement strand
GAGTCCCATGGCACGCTCGGCTGGCGCAAGCTACTGGCTCCGGCGATCGAACTGGCCGAGAACGGATTCGAGGTCACAGGCAACGTCGCGCGGTACTGGAATGAGAGAGCGCCGGTCATCGGACAAGACCCTGGAGCGTCTCGCTGGTATTTCAAGAGCGACGGGTCGCTCTACGCCGAGGGCGAGGTTTTCCGGCATCCCGGACTCGGACGCTTGTTGCGCACCCTGGCCATGTACGGGCCGGGACCTTTCTACCGTGGCGAGATCGCCGAACGGATCGCACGAAGCGTCCGTTCCAACGGCGGATTCATCCGGCTGGAAGACCTGGCGGCCTATGAGGCGCCAACCGGCGGCATTATCCGATCGCGCTACCGGGAGCTGGAAGTTGCCAGCGCGAGCGTGCGGGCATGGGGCAACACGATGGTCGAGATGCTGAACATACAGGACCATTTCCCGATCGCGCCCGGGGCGCCGCGGCCCCGGGAGGTGCTAGTCCAGGGAATGATTGTCGCCCAGGCGCTCGAGGACCGGCCGCAGGGCCTCGGCACACTGGCTCCTGAGAAAGATGGGCTGCCGCTTGATCGGCTCTCCAGCCCCGAGTTCGCTGCCGCGCGAGCGGGACTGATCCGGCGGCGGCTGGCAGGTGAGGCGCCGCTCGATCCCGGCGGCCACCCACCGCAACCACATGATACAACCCACCTCTCCGTGATGGACGACGAGGGAAACGCGGTCGCGCTGACCTCGTCGATCGGGCCGGCCTTTGGAGCGGCCGTCGCTTCACCGAAGCTCGGCTTCCTCTATGCGCACAGCTACCGGATGCACTCGCACCCCGCTGCCGGCGCCCGCGATGACACCGAGATGACGCCGACCATTGCCCTGAGGGATGGACGACCGCTCCTGGCCATCGGCGCCGCCGGCAGCCAACGGATTCCGGCCGCGATTTTCCAGGTGATCGTCAACCTGTTCGATCGCGGCTATTCCCTGCGCCGCGCCGTCGCCGCGCCACGCGTCTACTGCGCCGGTCAGAAAGCCTGGATGGAATCGGGGTTCTCCGAGGAGGTAATCGCGGAATTTCGAAGCCGCGGCTTTTCGGTGACGCTCGACCCGACGTCGTTCCACCTCGGCCGCGTCCATGCGGTGCTGCTCGATCCGGAAACCGGACTGTTTCACGCCGCCGCGGATCCTCGCTACGATGGTGTCGTCGGCGGTCCCCGGGAACACTGAGCCGGTGGCCGGCCTGAGGGCCAGAACAAGCTCTGGTCTTACAATTCTCAGCTATACTGCGACTAGCCAGCCCGCCGGGATGCGACCGGATTCGGCTGGCCGGCGATTTCTTCAGACACGTCCTGTTCTACATCTGGAGGGGCACTTCAGGCTGCTCGGAGAATCTATAACACGCTCGGTGCTGACGATTGTTGGGGCATTGCTTTTCGCATGGCCACCGGCGCCGGCTCTGGGTCAGCAGTTGTCCGGCCGGATCGAGGGGACGGTCACCGATCCGCTGGGGGCGGCCGTACCCGGTGTCTAGGTCACGGCGACTCACACGGGCACCAGTAGCGTATACACCGTCGAGACGGGCTCCTACGGCCAGTTCACGATCGGCAAGGTGCGCCTGGGTGAGTTCGATATCACCGCTGAGAGCGACGGCTTTAAGCGGACGACGGTTGAGGGTGTCGACGCGGAGGTCGGTGGCCCGGCGAGCGTCGTGATTGAAATGGAATTAGGCGCCGTGACTGAAGAGATCACGGTGTCGGCGGACATCGCCCAGATGCTGGTCAATACAATGGACGCCGAGATGGGCACGGTAGTGGATGACCGGCGGGTGCTCGAGTTGCCCCTGAACGGCCGCAATGCTGTGGAACTTGCGCTGCAGCAGGCGGGCGTCTTCTTCGAGAAGTCCCCCGATGGCCAGGGCGACAAGCTTTTCATCAACGGACAGCGTCACCAGGCCATCCAGATGACGCTCGACGGGGTCGATATTCAGGACAACTTGAATAAGAGCTCGGCGACGATGATCGATCAGCCCCTGCTAGAGATCGCAGCCGAGAATGTGCAGGAATTCAGGGTGGTGACCGGCCTTGCCTCGGCTGAGTATGCCGGCGGGAGCGCCCATGTGTCCGCCATCACGCGCAGCGGTTCGAACGATTTCGATGGGTCCGTATTCTGGTTCAACCGGAACGACGCCTTCAGCGCGAACGACTTTATTGATAACAACTCCACGCCGGCGGTCGAGACGCCGCCGCTGAACCGGAACCAGTTCGGCGCGCGCATCGGGGGACCCATCATCGAGGACAAGCTCTTCTTCTACCTGGGCTACCAGCAGACGCGCGAGTCGCGCGGAAACTCGGTGAACCGCACCGTCTATACATGAGCTATAGGAACCTGGCGGGGGGGCGTCAATGGTCGCCCTCCGAGGGCCGAAGCAAGAGTCAGAGCGCAGAGCATTGTTTGAACTGAGAGGATAAACGCTATGTTCCGTACATCAGTCCAGGAAGAGGTGAGAGTCGAGGCGTGGAGTATCCTTGGCGGAGTCGCCGCATTCGCCTTTCTTATCGCCGGCTGTTACTTCATGATTGTTTCTTAGTCCGCCGCCGATCTTACATCCGATATAACATCCAGTAGACAGCCACTCCGGTCACGCTCACGTACAGCCAGACAGGCAGCGTCCAGCGAGCGATGCGCCGGTGCTTCTCGAATCGCCCCTTCAAGGCGCGATAGAGTGTCAGGATCGCGAGAAATGGCACCAAGGCCGCGAGGATGCTGTGCGAGGTGAGAATCGCGAAATAGATCGGACGAATTACTCCGGTTTTGGTGAACTTCACCGATCCAACCTGATAGTGGTAGACGAGGTAAC
>CAYLSS010000172.1:0-7299 GCA_964385765.1 uncultured Solibacteraceae bacterium | reverse complement strand
GGCGAATCGGGCGCAAGACGCTGGGGCGGAAGCTGCTGGCCGAAGTACCGGCGCGATTGATCGTATTCGACCTGCTGGAGACAGAGGGCAGGGATGTTCGGAAGCTGCCGCTGCGGGAGCGGCGCGAGATGCTGCAGTCGATGATCGGCCGTCTGCCCGAGCAACACGGGCTCATGCTGTCGGAGCGTATCCATGCAGAGTCATGGCAGCAACTGGCGCGCGTTCGGGAGCGAAGCCGCGAAGAGTGCGTGGAAGGGCTGATGCTGAAATCGCTCGAATCGCCCTATGGCGCGGGCCGCGAGCGCGGGCCGTGGTGGAAGTGGAAGATTGAGCCATACACTATCGACGCCGTTCTCATCTACGCGCAGCGCGGTCATGGCCGTCGGGCGAGCCTCTATACGGATTACACCTTCGGCGTCTGGCACGAGGGTGAGTTGGTACCATTTGCCAAGGCCTACAGCGGGCTGAGCGACGAGGAGATCCGCGAGGTCGATCGGTTTGTGAGGCGGAATACGCTGGAGAGATTCGGCCCGGTCCGGCGAGTCAAACCCGAACTGGTCTTCGAGCTGGCGTTCGAGAACATTCAGCGATCACAGCGGCACAAGTCCGGAATCGCGGTGCGCTTCCCGCGCATGGCGCGATGGAGGAAGGACAAGCCGACCGCCGAAGCTGACACGCTGGCTGCAGTGAAACGCCTGGCGGGCGGGCAGGAGGGCACGCGCTGACAGCCGTCGCGACCGGTCGAGGTGTTATTCGCAGCTCCGTGCTGCCAAGGTTGCTTTGTCGCCGGGCTTGTAAACTTTTCTTCCGATGACTTGTTCACCCGTCTGGATCACGCATCTCCATATATAGAGGAAGTTCCGGTCGTTCAAGGGATGCAGGCTGGAGAACTTCCTGGATTAGCGGATTCTCGAGGCTGCGACCATGAGCTACCGTGAAGGATTTGACATCCTGAGAATCGTATTTCTGCTGGCGGTGCTCGTCGGTATCGGAATCATGCTGGAGAACGCGACGAAGCTTCCCTAGCGGGAGCCGGCGTTCCAGCCCGAGCCGTCACCTCCATTTCTGTCTGCACGCCGCGGTCTCCCTGGCGTTCCATGAACGCCAGCAAGCGCCCGCGAAGCTCTGCGATCGGCGACCGGTACTGCTCCTCGCCAGCCAGGTTGGTCCTCTCCAGCGGGTCGCGAACGATATCGTAGAATTCCACTTCCGGACGCCACTGATAGTGGCGAACAATTCTGGCAGCGTTGTCATCGCTCTTCGCCAGTTCGATCCATTCGTCCCAGAAGTTGTCCCGCTCCGGTGACATCACGATGTTTCTGAACTGAGTCTCGTGGTTCAGATTCAAAATGAGCTTGTGTTCTTGCGTGCGGATGGATCGAATGGGATAGCATTCCGACCCATAGATGATGCCGCGCGTGGTGTGAACGCCGTACACCTCTTCGGCATGGACATCGGTTCGGCCATTCAGCACGCCGAGACAACTGCGGCCGTCGAGGCCCTCGGGCGGGGGCGCGCCGGCGGCTTCGAGCAGCGTCGGGAGCCAGTCGACTCCCTGGACCATGGCGTTGGCCTGGCTGCCCGCCGCGACGTGGCCGGGCCAGCGCACCACCAAGGCCTCACGCAGGCCAAGGTCGTAGCAGGTCCATTTGGCGAACGGGAAAGCCGAACCTTGTTCGGAGGAGGACATGAAGAAGGTGTCGTCCCGTGTCCCGCTGCGCTCGACGATGTCCATGCATCGACCGACTTCGCTGTCGAGATACTCACACTCGGCGTAGTATGCCGCGAGGGTGTCCCGGGTGAGGGGTGTATCGACCCAGTAGTCGGGCACGTGCATGCGATCGACCGGGTGGCGCGAAGGGTTGCCGCGGTCGTAAGGAGTGTGCGGCTGATTCGAAGTCACGAACAGGCAGTAAGGCTGCTTCGCATCTCGTGTGACAAACTCCTCGATGGCCTCGAAGTCGAGGTCCTTTTCGCTGAGGTATTCGAATGGAAAGGACTCGACCGGCTTGAAGTGCTTCTTGCCGCTCAGACCGACGCGGTAGCCGATTTCCTGAAAGTAAGACGGCCAGGTCTTGATTCCCGGCTTGATCTGGCTGTGGTTTGGATAGGCGCCATTGCGGACGGGGAAGATTCCGGTGTACATCTGCTGGCGCATCGGCGCGCACATCGCGGTCGCGGTGAATGCCCGGGTGAAGCGCATGCCCTCACGGGCCAAGCGGTCAATGTTTGGGGTAGCGACCTGGTTCGAGCCGTAGCAGCCGACGTCGGTGTAGCTCATATCGTCCGCAATCACGATCAGGATGTTCGGCGGTTTCGCCTGGCGGGTCGGGCCGCACCCGATGATCCAGGGTCCGGCTGCCGCGGCTGTTTCGAGGAATCGCCTTCTGCTCTGCTTGTTCATTGAGGTCGCACTCCAGCACGAGCCTATTCTATCGGCAGTATGGGGAGAGGGAGCAAGGCTCGCCGGTGCGCGGGCGGGATAACGGCGCCCGGTCGGTCCCGCCGTTGGGGTATAACAGGGAACGATATGAGAAGATTCGACCGCCGCCAATTCCTTCAGACCATCACCGCGGGGGCTGCGTCGTCGGCTGCTTTAGGGTTGGCGGGCTGCACTTCCGCCGGCGGACCGTCCCGCCCGAACATCGTCCTCATGATGGCCGATGACATGGGGTTCAGCGACATCGGCTGCTATGGCGCCGAGATCGATACACCCAACCTGAACCGGCTGGCCGCCGGCGGGGTGCGCTTCACGCAGTTTTATAACACGGCGCGGTGTTGTCCGACGCGCGCCTCGCTGCTGACCGGCCTGTATCAACACCAGGCGGGTATCGGCCACATGATGAGCGACTATGAGCGTCCCGGCTACCGCGGCGATCTCAATCGCGAGTGCGTGACCATTGCCGAAGCCTTAAAGCCCGCCGGTTACAGGACGCTCATGTCCGGGAAATGGCACGTCACGCCGGTGCGCGAAGGCTACACTGACAACTGGCCCCGGCAACGCGGCTTCGATCGCTTTTTCGGAACCATCCATGGGGCGGGTAGCTTCTACGATCCGATCACGCTCCAGGAGGACAACGAGCCCTACGATCCGGGACCGGACTTCTACTACACCGACGCCATCGCGGACCGTGCGGCGGGATACATCGACGAGTACGGTTCGGCGAGCGACCCGTTCTTCATGTATGTCTCCTTTACCGCGCCGCACTGGCCGCTGCATGCGCCCGAGGAGGCGGTCAGCAAATACAAGGGCCGCTACGAGATGGGCTGGGACAGGCTGCGGGCCGAGCGGCACCGCCGGATGATCGAGATGGGAATTGTCGAGCAGCGGTGGGAAATCACGCCGCGCGACGAGCGGGTACCAGCCTGGGAGGATGCTCCGGACAAGGAATGGGAGCAGCGGCGGATGGAGGTCTATGCGGCCCAGATCGACATCATGGACAAGGGCATTGGCCGCATCGTCAACGCGCTCGAGCGACAGGGCGTCATGAATAACACCCTCATTCTCTTTCTGGCCGACAACGGCGGCTGCGCCGAACGTCTCGGCACACACCTCAACGAGCGGGAAGATATCGGACTCCACTTCCCGCGGGAGACTTATGATGGACGGCCGGTGCGCCTCGGCAATGACCGAGGTCTCATGGCGGGGCCGGAAGAGACTTATCAAAGCTACGGTATCCCCTGGGCGAACGCCTCGAACACACCGTTCCGACTTTACAAGCACTGGGTGCATGAGGGGGGCATCGCGACCCCGTTAATCGCTCACTGGCCGGGTGGTATCAAGGACGCGAACACGCTGACTCACGCTCCGGGCCACCTGATCGATATCATGGCGACCTGCTGTGACGTGGGCGAAGCGGAATATCCGGAGGAGCACAACGGACGTCGGATCACACCGCTTGAAGGCAAGTCACTGAGGCCGGTATTGGAGACGGGCTCGCGCGACGGACACGACGCGATTTTCTGGGAACATGAGGGCAATCGCGCCGTCCGGCGAGGTAAGTGGAAGCTAGTAAGCCGCTGGACCGAAGAGGACGGCGGCCGTTGGGAACTCTACGATCTCGAAGCCGATCGAACCGAGATGAATGACCTTGCAGCCGAGCAGCCGGACAAAGTTACAGAGCTGGAGAGGTTATACGAGGCCTGGGCCGCCCGCGCCAACGTGGAGCCGTGGAGATCATGGGAAGAGTCAAGTTAGTGAATTCAAATGCTCACCACCCCGGCTGAAGTCGCTTACCGATTATAGAACCAGTGTTCCGGCCGCGGCATTCCGGGCGGCACCTTTGTTTTCGGATCACCCTCGGCCATTTCGAGCTGATCAGGCGTTAGGGAATGGGCAATGCTGAGATCGGCGCCGGAAAGATCGGCGTCCCGAAGCAATGCTCCGCTGAAGTCGCATTGCCACGCCTCGACGATGTGGAGTTTTGCGTGGCTCAGATTCGCGCCGCTCAGATTCGATCCGAACAGCTCCGCGTTCGTGAGATCGGCCCCGAAGAGGTTGGCGGCAAACAGGTTGGCCATTGTGAGGTTCGCGCTGCGAAGGTGGGACCGTACGAGGTTCGCCCAGCTCAGGTCCGCCCAAAAAAGGTCTGCGCGCTCCATATTGGCGCCGTCGAGCACGGCCCGCCGCAAATCCGAGGCGCTCAAACGGGCGGCCTCCAGGTGCGCGCCTTCGAGCTTGACCCGCCGAAGGTCAGCGCCGCTGAACTCTGGCACCACTCGATCGTTTAATCCGCGCCATTCGTTCCACGCATTGGACCCTTGCAATAACACGTCGAGTTGTATGGTATCGGCCATTAAAACCTCCTAGAGAGGCAGGGCTAAAAACTCCTTGCCCTATAGATAGAGATTCTACACAGGGAAATTCGTTGCACGAAAAAGTGGGTGGGCTGTTGGAAGGAACAAATCGGGGCGCTGTACGTATTGTGAAGCGGACATGATTGAAATCGGCGTAGGTGCATGGCTGCTATGCGGCATCGCGGCGGCGGTGATAGCGAAGGCTCGGGGCGCGGGCGGGTGTCTGTGGTTCATTGTGGGATTCTTTCTCGGACCCATTGGCTTGATCATCGCGATTTTCGCCGCCCAGCCCCCGGGGCGATGTCCGAATTGCCGCAAGCCGATCGATCCCGTGGCCACACGCTGTCCTTATTGCCGTTCGGTGCTGAATACGGATGTCTTGCCGGGCGGGAGCTACTGCGACCGGTGCGGTACCGCCGTTCCCGCCGACGCCAAGTTTTGCCAGCAGTGCGGGGCAAGGATGAACTGAGCGCGGGCGGCGCCATCGGCGCAGGTTCAACCGGGTACTCTATCAAGCGGTACTCTATGATGAAATCAGGCAGCCGAATTGCCTGAGGCGGTGCTTGATAATGCGATGGCTGGGAGTCCTTGTTTTCGTTCTTACGTGCCTGGCGCAGGACCATGCCCAGTGGCCGCAGTTTCGCGGGCCGGCGGCAAGCGGTGTCTCCGAGGGCGCCGAGACTCCCATCGAATGGAACGTGGAGCAAAGCGAGGGTGTGCTGTGGAAGAGGCCGGTCCCAGGGCTCGGGCACTCCAGTCCAGTGATCTGGGGAGACCGTATCTTCCTCACCACCGCCATCGACACGGAGAAGGAGTCATCACTGAAAGTGGGCCTGTATGGGTCGGTAATGCCGGTCACCGACGACGCGAAGCAGATTTGGAAGGTGCTGTGCTACGAGAAGGACAGCGGCCGTCTGCTTTGGGAGCAGGCCGCACACCGCGGAGAACCCCGGTCCCCGCGGCATCCGAAGGCATCGCACGCCAATTCGACCCCCGCCACTGACGGGCGCCATGTGATCGCCTTCTTCGGTTCCGAGGGGCTCTTCTGCTATGACATGGACGGCGAGCTTCTGTGGAAGAAAGACCTCGGGCTGCTCGACGCGGGATTCTTCCGGGCTGCCGAGGCGCAATGGGGCTACGCGGCGTCGCCGGTTATTCACGAAGGAAAGGTGATCGTGCAATGCGATGTCCTGCGCGAGCAGTTTCTCGCCGCTTTCGACATTGCGGACGGTGGCGAGATCTGGCGCACGAAGCGCGACGATTATCCCACGTGGAGCACGCCGGCAGTCTACACGGGCGGGACCCGCGAGCAAGTCATCGTGAACGGCTTCAAGCACATAGGCGGGTATGACCTGGATACGGGCAAGGAGCTGTGGCGTATGCGCGGCGGCGGTGACATTCCGGTTCCAACGCCGGTTTTCGGCCATGGCCTGATCTTCATTTCGAACTCGCACGGCGGCGCCTCTCCGATTTACGCCATTCGGCCCGACGCCACGGGCGATATCTCGCTCAACGAGGGCGAAGAATCGAACGAGTTCGTCGTCTGGGGCCATCCCCGGGGCGGCTCTTACCTGCCGACGCCGCTTGTCCACGGAGATTACCTGTATGTCTGCCGCGACAATGGCGTGCTGAGCTGTTATAGCGCCGCCACCGGCCGGCGCCACTACGAGCAGCGGCTTGGCGGCGGGAGGAGTGGTTTTACGCCGTCCATGGTCGCCTCAAGCGGCAGGATCTACGTCACCAGCGAAGACGGCGATGTTTATGTCCTACAGGCGGGACCCAGCTTCCGGCTACTGGCCCGAAACCAGATGGGCGAAGTTTGCATGGCCACACCCGCGATCTCCGAAGGTCGCCTGTACTACCGCACGCGAAGCCACCTGGTGGCGATTGGTGAATAGAAGGACCTCAATGAAATACTTACTAGTCGTGATGTCGATATTGAGCGGCGCCGTGTGCCTCGCTCAGAAGGGTTACCCGCCAGACTTACGAGGGGCAGAGGTTCATACTTATAAGACAGCCGGCGACGTCGAAGTGAAGCTATGGATGTACAAGCCGGACAACCACCGGGCGACTGATACACGGCCTGCCATCGTCTTCTTCTTCGGCGGCGGCTGGCGGTCCGGCAACCCGCGGCAGTTCGCGCCGCACTGCGAGTACCTTGCCTCGCGGGGCATGGTTGCAATCACGGCCGACTACCGCGTTTCCTCCCGTCACGGCGTCAAGGCAGTGAGCTGTGTGGAGGACGCCAAGTCGGCGATACGGTGGGTTCGCCAGAACGCCGGCTCACTCGGCATCGATGCGGACCGGATTGCCGCGGGTGGCGGCTCGGCGGGCGGGCACCTGGCGGCGGCCGCGGGGACCATTCGGAAGTTCGACGCCGCCGGGGAAGATCACGCGATCAGTTCCGTGCCGAACGCGCTGGCGCTGTTCAATCCGGCGGTGGTCCTGGCCCCCTTCTCGGGTCACGAACTGCCGGAACGGCTTTCGAATCTCGCGGAGCGA
>CAYLSS010000171.1:0-7312 GCA_964385765.1 uncultured Solibacteraceae bacterium | reverse complement strand
TAGAGAGATTCAATTACTTAAAAAAGATTTAAGAGAAAGTCAAAATGAATTGGATTCCGGCGCAGGTGCTGGAAGAGCAAACGGGCGAGCAGGGGCTCCGGGGCGTCGGCGTTCATCTCACCGTTCCACTCCCTGAGCCGGCTGATGGCATCCTGCAGGTTTCCGGCTGGCTTCCGAATCGCCTCGGAGGCGTCAACCACGCGACCGGCGAGCTCATGCAGAAATCGATCGTAGATGTCAGTCTGGATTTCTCCCATCTCTATGAGCGACCAGCGTTGGCGAGTGCCGAGCAGCTCGAGAATTCGATTGGCGCGGTGACCGGCCGAAAATCTGCCGGCCACAAGGTAAGGGTAATCTTCGGGGAACGGGTTCTGGTTCGCAGTGACGATCACGTCATTCGGAGGGTTGTAAACGCTTGGAAGCTCGTCGAACGGGATCATGCCTTCCCACTCGAATTCGCCGCTGGTACCGTTCATCGGGACCGAAGAATCGTAGTCCCTGATGGGCATATGTCCGGCCGCCTGGTAGCCGATGTTGCCCGCCGTGTCGGCGTAAACGAAGTTTTGAGCCGGGCCCGAATAGAGGGAGAGAGCCTTGCGAAACTCGTCCCAATCAGATGCCGTGGCGAGTTCTAGGAAAGGGTAGCGGAAAGCGCCCGGTTCGGCGGCGGTCCAGCGCAGAGCGAGATGTAACTGCTTTGCGGACACGAGGACCGGACCGTGCAAGGTCCGCCACCAGGTGAGCTCAACGGAGTCCGAGTCTCGCACCTGGATGATGGAAGTCTCACGGACGGCCTGCAATACTTCACCGCGGTGCAGATACTGGCCAGTGCGGCTGTCAAGGCGTTCGCGGTACAGGTCCTGCACGTCGAAGCGGAGGTTGGTCATTCCCCACGCGATGTGGCGGTTATGCCCGATGACGACAGCCGGCAGTCCAGGCAGCGTCATGCCGGCGACGTCCACCCGGCCGGCCCGCAGATGAACCTGGTGCCAGATGGGAGGGACGCTGTATTCCAGGTGAGGGTCATTGGCAAGCAGAGGGAGTCCGCTTTCGGTACGGCTGCCGGCAAGCGCCCAGGCATTGGAACCGGGCTGGACTTCGAAACCGGACCGGAATGGAAACAGCGCCTCAACCTTTGCCGGGTCGCCGCGTTCGAGCAGCGACTGTTTGAGCAGGTCCTGTTTCCAGGTCGAGCTGAGGGTCCGGTACATCTCGAGGCCGATCAGGATGGAGTCAGAGATTCGCCACGGGCGCGGAGTGTACTTGAGAAGCGTGAAAGGGGCCGGCAAACGGCCCGCATGCGTATTCAAATAGTGGTTGACGCCCCGGGCATAGGCAGCGAGGGCGCGGTGCTGTAGCGGATTGAGCTTTCTGGCGTGCTGTTCGGCCAGGCGATCCATGCGGAGCTGCCGGGCCTGCCGATCGCTTTCGAGCGCATTGATTCCAATGACGGCGGCCACTTCGCCAGCGCCGCGCCGGCGCAGGAAGTCCATTTGGAAGAGCCGGTCCTGAGCAGTCACATATCCCTGAACGAACCAGAGGTCATCGGTGTTGGCGGCGCTAATGTGCGAGACGCCGAGCTCATCCCGGACAACAGTCGCCGGCGCTTCGATGGGAGCCTGGATCTCTCCCGAGGTCTGTGGCAGCGGGCGGTAGAGGAACCACCAGGCCGAACCGGCGACAGCCACCAGCACGACAGCGATCAGTATGTTGAAATATCTGAGGAACCGGTTCAGCGGCACTCACCGAATTGTAGCGAACCGTTGCGGTGTCGACGGAAGACCGCTGTATTGCCGATACTCGCCAGCTAACGGGGAAGGACCACGGTATTGTAGTGCCGGACGGGAGTTGGCCTGCGAGTGGCTGGCGGCTGTGGGTTCGGAGCCCTTCATGGATGATGCTTATCTTGGCTATCGCTTTGGGGTGGTGGCCGCGGTCCTGTTGCTCAATGGATTCTTTGCCGCCGCGGAAGTATCCCTTCTTTCCGTGAGAAAGACCCGTTTGCGGCAGATGGCGGACGAGGGGCAGTTGGGCGCCGAGTCCGCACTGTCGCTGCTCGCAAACCCTGAGCGTCTGCTGTCGGTGGTTCAGGTCGGCGTGACGCTGGCCAGCCTTGGCTTGGGGTGGGCAGGAGAAGCAACGCTCTACGTGCTCTGGCAGGCGGCCTTTGGAGCTTTCGTGTCCCCCGCCACTGAGAGCCTGTTTCGTGGTTTGAGCTTCGTTCTGTCTTTTCTGGCGATGACCTACGCCCATGTGGTTCTGGGCGAGGTGGTTCCCAAGAACCTCGCCATTGAACGAGCTGACCGCCTGGCCGTGCTGGTGGCTCCGGCACTGCTGGTCTTCCATCGCGCCTCGAGCCCATTTGTCTCTGTCATCGAGCGTTCGGCGGCCATCATCTCGCGGTTGCTCGGATTGAGGGGCGAGCCGCTGAGCGGCGGGCACTCGGCCGAGGAACTGAAGTTCATCATTTCATCGAGCCGCCGCGAGGGTCACCTGGAGACTTTTGAGGAGGCGGCGATCGCGCGATTGATCGACCTCCAGGACCACTTGGTCCGCGAGATCATGGTTCCCCGCAACGAGATCGTTTCCGTGGAGGTGTCCGCTTCCCTGGACGATGTGCTCCAGTTGATGCAGAGCAACCAGTTTTCGCGGATTCCGGTCTATGAGGAGCGTCCCGAGCACATCGTCGGCATCGTCCACTACAAGGACTTGATGTCGGTCTGGTACGAACGGCGCACGGCGACGGCCAACCGGCGCTCTGTCCCGAAGTTCAACCTCGCCCCGCTTATGACCGAAGCGGTCGTGGTTCCGGAGACGAAGCCGGTCAACCAACTCGTCGATGCATTCCGGCAGTGGCATTCGCACATGGCGATTGTTGTGGACGAGTTCGGCACCGTGGTTGGGCTCGTCACCATGGAAGACGCACTCGAACAGATCTTCGGCGAGATCGAGGACGAGCACGACGTACACCTTGCGCCAGTGGTTCAACATTCCCCGGAGTTGGAACTTGAAGGGGGCGTCAGCATTCGGGATCTAGAGACGCACTACTCCATCAAGCTGCCGGTGGACGTGGGTTTCGAGACCCTGGCCGGCTTCCTTCTGTATTGCCTGGGACACATCCCGGAGGCGGGCGAGACGGTGGACTACGACATCTACCGCTTCACGGTGCTCGAAATGGAGCAAAACCGGATTGCGCGGGTGAAGGTCGCGTGGCAAGAGGCAGCAAACGAGAGCGAGGCGCCGGAGTAGCCTTCCGCCGTCATCGGAAAATGGATTTCCGCGGCTATGGGCTGCTTTTCGCTGCGGCGATCTCGCGGCCTTCCCGCCCGCGCAGATACCACCTCGTCATGACGTCCATCGCTGGTTTGCGCCACGGCGTGTGCGATCCGTCCTGGGGACCGCCGAAGCCGTTGGTGCCGATCTTCCACCAGTACATTCCGGCGCACCAGGGCTGGGGATAGAACGCGGACAGAACCGCTTCATAGCACCGGGCCTGGTCTTCGAGCGAGATGGCCCGCGGATGCTCGGCCCAGGGTTCGCGGTGCGGTTCGGTCAGGCTAGGGAAGCCGGTCTCGGGAAAGAGCACCGGACGATCGAAGCGCTGGTGGACCTCCGTCACCTTGGCGACCACCGTGTCGGTCGACAGGTCGTCCGGGAGCGGATAGTAGTTGTTAAGACCGATGAAATCGAGCGCGTCCCAAAACGCGATGCTCTCGAACTCGCGTCCCCAGTTGGCGGAGTATACCAGCTTGCCGGGGTACCAGCCGCGGGCCAGCTCGATCAGGCGTCTCCAGCGTTCCTCGTAACGGATGAGCTGTGAAAACTCGACACCGACGCTGAACAGCTCGGCGTTTGTCCTCGAAGCTAGCCGCGCATAGTGCTCGAGGAATCCCTCATAGCCTTCGAACCACTTACGGGTGTCGGTGTCGGTGCTGAATTCAAGCTCGCCGGGGAAAGCGCGGGGCACCCATATCTGCGGTTTGAGCAAGACCCGCATCCCGGCTTCGTGAGCGATGTCGGTCAGCCTGGCAAGAGCATCGTCCCGTTCCCAGGATCGCCGTCCGCTGAAGCGAATCTCCGGATCGCCCTTCCGGCACAGGCCGTAGGGTACCAGCCCAACGGAGTCGATGCCGTAATCGGGCAGCGAGCGGAGGATCTCCCGGGCGCGCTCGGACTCGTATCGGTCTGGCCACTCGGCGGTGTAGTTCACCCCTCGATGGAATTCGTCACCGCGCACGATGGTGTCGGGTTCAGGCGGCGAAACCCGGGCGGCGGAATCCCCGGGGGCCGGCGAAACAGATGGCCTTTCGCCGGTGCAGGCACAGCCGATGGCTCCCAGAGCGGTTGCAGCGAAGTCCCTCCTCCTCATGGTTGCATCCCCTGTTAGTTGCAGGCGGTTTCCGGGCCCGCCTGGTTACTCGCTAGTATGGACTGCCCTGCATTGCCGTTCCCTGCCGGCTCATCAGCTTCTCGACTTCCTTCTTGAGCGGCCCCACTGACTTGGAGTAGATCATCTTGTAGGACTGGCAGAAGTAGTCGAGATCCTCGAATCGCCGGTTCGGCGCATGGCGGAATTTCGGGCAGCCCTGCTTGCAGATCGAAAGCCATTCGCACTTCCGGCATTCCTCATGGACGATGCTCTTGGTCTGCGAAAACGAGTAGCGCTTCCTCTGCCGCGCGATCTCCGGCCAGGAATCCAGATTGATGTTGCCCAGCTTCCAGCTTCCTTCGACAAAAAAATCGCACGGGTAGACGTCGCCGTTGTATTCGATGACCACGTAGCTGTCGCACGAGTCGTGCATCGTGCAACTGCCGGGTTTGATTCCGGCCAGCGCCTCGGCGGTGTTGTCGAAGAATCGGATGCGGAACTTGCGGCGGTCGGGCCACCACAGATCGAAGGTCTCGCACAGAAACCGGCCGTACTGCTCCGGGGTGATGGTGAAGGGCATCGGCGTGCCATCGGGATGGAACTCCGAGAGCGGGATGTACTGCACGTTGTCGACGCCCAGACCCTTGAAAAAGCGGTACAGCTCCTTCGGCTTGTCGACGTTGGCCTGGCTGAGGACGCACAGGATATTGAACTCGACCTTCTTCTTCTGCAGTGTCTCGACGCCCTTCATCACCTGCTTCCAGGTGCCGCGGCCGCCTTTGTTGAAGCGGTAGAGATCGTGGATCTCCTGCGGTCCGTCCATCGAGACGCCGAGCAGCCAGTTGTACTGATGAAACAGGTCGCACCAGTCTTCGTCGATGAGGATGGCGTTGGTCTGCAGCGCGTTGCTGACGTTCTGGCCGTCGCGACCATAACGCCGCTGCAACTCCACCAGCTTCTGGAAGAAGCCGAGGCCGGCCAGTGTCGGCTCACCTCCCTGGAAGGCGAAAACCGAGTTCGGATACGAGTAGAAGAGATACGTGTCCACCAGCCGTTCCAGGGTCTCATCGGACATGCGCCGGTCAGGCAGCGACTTGTATGGATCAGCTTCGCGATCCAGATAGAAGCAGTAGGCGCAATCCAGATTGCACACAGCCGAGGCCGGCTTGATCAACAGTGAAGTGATGCGCGGCACCGATCCGAGCCACGAGTCGACTCCGCTGACAGCGCTTTGACCCACAAGGCCTTGGCCGATAATCGGCAAGGAAGTCCCAGTTCCCATGCCCTAACAATATCACTATCAGCCGGACTATCATGGAAGCACAATGAACTCGGAGAGACTGCTGGCCGAGGTTCGGCGCCAACTCGTGTCATTCGCGGAGCCGGAGCACCGGGAGGGCGCGTTCCGTTTCTTTCAGGAACAGGTGGAACTTTACGGTGTCCGCTCTCCGGACGTTAAGAAGGTCACGTCATTCGCCTATCGCGAGTGGAAGCAGTGGAAGGCCGCCGAGCGGAACGCGTTTTGCGAATCTCTTTGGGCGAACGGTTCACTGGAAGAGGGCAGCGTGGCCATCTCTCTGTATCGCAAGGTCGCCAAGAGTTGCGGCCGCTGTGAGTTCAAGCTCTTCGAACGCTGGATCGACCGGCACGTTCGCAACTGGGCTCACTGCGACGGTGTTTCGAGTTGGCTCGTCGCCGCATCGATCGGCAATGTCCCTGAACTCATCGGTGAACTCCCGCGGTGGACGCGCTCGCGGAACCGCTGGAAGCGCCGGACGGCGGCGGTCAGCCTTTTGCAGGAGGCGAAGCGGGGACGGCATACGGTTGAGATCTTCGAGATCGCGGACTTACTGATCGAGGATGACGACGACATGGTCCAGAAAGGAACGGGATGGCTCCTGAAGGAGACATACCCGAAAAGACCGTCAGCGGTGGTTCGCTACCTCGAGCCGCGCAAGCAGAGGCCAGTGCGCCTGCTCTTGCGATATGCCGCGGAGAAGATGACACCGGCTGACAAAGCGCGGATCCTGAATTGAGGACTCCGGATTGTTTTATCGCGTTGCAATTGTTGGCACAAACAGTGAAACAACCCCATTGTTGAGACGTCTGGACTAGCTATGAGATTGGTGTGCCTGCTGCTAGGACTCGTGCTGTTGTGGCCTCTATCCCCGGCTCTCGCGGCCTGTACGGCGGGCACGCCGCTGCTGACTTTTCAACTCGCCGTGCAGCCACCGGACGACTCGCGCGCCGCGATCTCGATCCGGTCCATCAATCGCATTCAGCCCGGGCAGAGGGTTGTCTACGCTCCGGTGTCGTTTCGCGCGGACGTCGAGCCGCCGAAAGGAAAGCTTGCGCTGATTCTCGTACCGGCGGATCCGGCCCGCGAACTGACTGTGTTGCCGCCCCATGCCGCGCGCGCAACGGCCGAGTGGGAAGCGCCGTTTCGGCCCCGGGTGCTGGCTATCGCCTATGGTCCGAGCGGGCTCAGCACCAAAAAGGTCTCTTCGCTGGTCCGGCAGGATCGTGAATTGATCGAGCAGTTGGCCGACTACGCCGAGCAGACCAATAAGGCCGAAACGCTGCTCGAAGCCATCCAGGCCTGGGATCGCACTCCGAGCGCTACGGAGAATTTGAATGCCGCGCTACAGGGCTTCTCGGCAACCTACGGCCGTTCGATTCCCCAGCTCAACTGGAAGGGCAACCGCGAGCAGCAACTGGCCGCTACCATCCAGGCCATACAGCCGGCGCTGTCGCAGTATGATCCGCTGGCTCCCGAACCGCAGAAACGGATGCAGCAGTCGGCATTGCTGGCTTCGTCGGTGGCGGGGCTCTTTCTCGGCAGTCCTGTCGGTCTGGCGGCCGGCGGCGCAGCCATGATGGTCAACCTCGGGGGAATGATCTTCCCCGACACGGACCTCCGTTCGTCATTCGTGCAGCGGGAGG
>CAYLSS010000170.1:0-7347 GCA_964385765.1 uncultured Solibacteraceae bacterium | reverse complement strand
GGCCACGGCAAAGGACTGGTCTGGTTCGAGAATCCCTCATGGGAAGCACATCAGATTAATACCGATCTGATTGGCCCGCATTCACTGGCCGTCGGCGACATCGATGGCGACGGGGATCTCGATGCCGCAACATGCGCCAAGGACTCCCGCACAGCGGCCTGGTTCGAAAACGACGGGATGGGCAACTTCACCACCCACCACATCCACGAGGACCAGGCGTCCTACGATGTCCGCCTCGTCGATATGGACGGCGACGGCGATCTCGATCTCCTGAATGCCGGTCAGGCAAGCGGAAACGTGGTTTGGTTCGAGAATCGGCTGCGGTAGCGGCCAAACACGGCGCTCAACGAACTAGTGCCGCTCCGGCGGCTCCATCCCCAAAGCCTCGTAGCGTGTCTTCCGGTAGGCCTCGTACTCCTCGATCAGTTCGGGTGTCCTCGGGCGTCCGTAGATCTCGTGAGACTTGTACTTGCCGGTCCGCAGCTTTTCCTTGGTCCATTCGTCGTGGATCATGATCTGGATTTTGCGATCGAGGATCTCTTCAAGCAGATGGGGAGGAACGAAAGTGACGCCCTCACGGTCGCCCACGACCACGTCACCCGGCATGACCGTGGCTTCTCCGATGCGGACCGGAACGTTGACGCCGACCAGCGTGAAGTTCGTTACCGCTCCCGGATTGGCGAACCGGTAGTAGATCTGCGTGTCAATATTGTCCATTCCCTCGAGATCGCGGATGCCGCCGTCGACGACCAGGCCGCCATATTTGGTCGCGACCTCGATATAAGTGGCCAGGTTGTCGCCGACAAATCCGGGCACGGTGCCCCACGCGTCGACCACGAGGACATCGCCCTCCTGGAGGCTGTCGATCACATACTGATGCCCGCGCGACGGAAAACCGGTCGCCTTGATGCCGGCCATGATGATGTCATCGAGGTCAGGCCGGTAGGGCATGTAAACGGCCGTGATCGCGCGCCCGGCGAGCTTGCGGCCCGGCTTCAAAATCTTGAAGTCGCCGGCAAACTGGTTGGTGAACTTGTGGCTCCGCAGCGTCCCCCAGCAGTCTTCGGCGGAGAGTTCCAAAGCCCGGTCCAAAAGCGCCTTCGGCACCTTGGGGCGGCCATCGTCAAGCCGATCAAAAGGGTTATCCGGCGTGTACTTCCGCATCTCCCCCTCGCTCAGCCGAAGCATCTGCGCGGAAGCAGGAAGCCACAGCAACAACAGCAGAAGAGCGACAGACTGCAAGAATCGATTCATGCCCGGGAATGTATCACAACCGCCAACCCCTCGTGGAGTTGCTCTCACGACGCCCCCGGCGGTTCCCTCTTGAGGTGCTTGTCCAGAAAATCGAGAATCGCCTTGTAGCCCTCAATGCGATTCTCCTTCTTGGTGAAGCCATGACCCTCGTCGTCGAATACGACGTACTCCACAGGGACGCCGTTGGCGCGGACAGCCTCGACGATTTCATCGGATTCGACCTTGAGAACGCGCGGGTCATTGGCGCCCTGCAATACGATCAGCGGTTTAGTGATGTTCGAAGCATGGAATAAGGGCGAGATCTTGCGAAGGTATTCTTCATCGGTTTCCGGATTCCCAAGCTCGGCGTAAAGAGCATCGCGGAAGGCAGTCCACCACGGCGGGATGCTCTGCAGCGTCCGTAGCCAATTGGCGACGCCGAAGATATCAACGCCGACATCGAAGGCGTCGGGCTGGAAGGCGAGCGCGGCGAGCACCATGTAGCCGCCATAGCTGCCGCCGATGATGCCGATGCGTTCGGGGTCGACAAAGCCGGTCGAAATCAGGTACTCCTTGCCTTTCACGCAATCCATCAGGTCGTCCTGCCCGTGCTTGCGGTCGTCGAGCTTGAAGAAGGTCTTCCCATAGCCCGAACTGCCGCGGTTGTTTACCATCAGAATTGCGTAGCCGTGATTGACCAGATACTGGTGCAGCGCATTGTAACCGATGCGCGTCTGGCCGCCCGGACCGCCGTGTACCTGCACCAGGCCCGGCGCCTTCTCCCCGTCGGCTCGATGCGGCTTCATCAGCAGGGCCGGGATTTCGAGACCATCGAACGACTCGTAGCGAACCACTTCGATGTCCACCAGATCCTCGGGATCGATCTCCGGATTCATCGTGTCGGTCAAAGCGACGGTCTCGCCGCTCCCTAACTCCTGGACAAAGAGGTTTGCCGGCGATCGCGGACCGCTATGGTAAAAGCGCATCTTCTCCTCGCTACGAGAAAAGGCGACCCCGGTGATGTCCCCCGCGGCCAGCTCGGGCAGAGCCAGCGGCTGCCCGGTGGCTACTTCGGTAACCTCGATCTCGGTTCGCGCATCCGCGTTCACGCCCACCACGAGATACTTGCCGTTCCAGGAAAGCCCGGCGAACATCACATCCCAATCGGGCGACACAATGGTTTCCGATTGCCCTGTCGCGAGATCCATCTTCGCCAGATAGAGGAACTCATTGCCGGCGTTGGTGCGGTAGTAGAGGCTCTTGTCATCGGGTGTGAAGTCCGCCGCGGCAAACCGCGCATCGCCCTCGTGGGGTGAGAGATGTTTTTGTTCTTTCGTCTGGCGGTCATACAGATAGAGCTCATTGTTATTGGTCGTGATGGGCTTTTCGAGCGTCAGGTAGCGTTTGTTGTGGGAAATGCCTGTGACCTCGAGGCCCTCAGTGTTTTCGTACAGCAGGCGAGACTCGAAGTTCTCGATGTCCATTTCATAGAGGTCCATAAACTTCGGGTCGCGCTTGTTCGACTGGTAATAGAAGCTGTTCAGGTCATGCGCCCAACCGAAGAAGAGGGCCCGGCTCTCCTCATCAGGTGTCAAGTCGCGAACGGCGCCGTCTTCTTCCCGAACAAAGATGTGATAGATCTCATTGCCTCCCTTGTCCCTCATCAGAAGCGCGCGATCGTCACGAGGGAAGTAAGAGACGGCGAAGGTGGTGTCGGTGGAATCAGTAAGCTGGGTTGGCGTTCCACCTGTAACTGGGGCCGAGTAAGCGTTGAAAATACCCGATTTGTCGCTCGAATACAGAATGCGGCTCTCGTCGGCAGAGAAAGAGCCGCCGCTGACCGATTCCGTGTCCAGGAATTGCTCGATGGTATATTGCTTCACTTCACCCGTCCCGGAAGCGTCGGAACAACCGAATAGCAGCAACATCCCGGATAGGGCAACGACACAATGTCTGACTCGCAGCATAGCGGTATTGTATCTCAAGCTTTCGGAGGCCGCTTCGTCATTCAAGATTCACGCCAGCGTAGGGACGTGTTTCTCGATCAGCGACCGGCTAAGATGGACGCCGAAGCCCGGTTCTTTCACCGGCTGGTAAAAACCATCTTTGAATTGAGCGGTAAAGGCTTGCCACAATTCGTTGTCCTCCTCCCCGGTGCCGAAGCTCTCGGCCATCGGGCAGTGCGGGCAAGCCGCGATGAGCGCAAGACCGTAAGGGCTGCCGCCGCGATGAGGAATCAAGGGAAGACCATGCTTCTCAGCTAACTCCGCGACCGGCAAGCAGCCGCTGATTCCGCCCGACCAGGTTACGTCCGGCTGCAAGATGTGGGCTGCCTCATTGCGTACTAACTCCCGGAAGCCGTGCAGCGCATACTCATGCTCGCCGCTCGCGATTCGGGTCCCGCGGACTTCCCGGCAGATCCTGCGATAGCCTTCGATGTCGTAGGGGTAGAGGGGTTCCTCGATGAACTCGAGGTTCAGCTCCTGTGCTCGTTCGGCGAACTCCAGCGTATAGGGGACGTCCCAGCGAGCCAGACAGTCGATCATGAGTTTCGCGTGGGTTCCGATGGTTCGGCGGATGGCTCGCAGTCGCTCGAGTGCCCGCTTCATCCCTGCTTCACCGTCCTGGTGCGTCTCGCGGATCGGGATCTTGAATGCCTGGAAGCCCAGATCCACTCCCTTCTTTACTGTGTCGCCGGTGTAGTAGCCCGGGATCCGCTCTCGGAGGTCCTCTCCGATCAGCTCCTGCACGGGCTGTTGGCGATGCTTGCCGAGGATGTCCCAGAGAGCCAGGTCGATGCCGCTGATCGCCATGATGGCCAGGCCGCGGCGGCCGTAGAATGATGACGAGTCGTACATCTGCTGCCAGATCCGCTGTGGATCGAGCGCATCGACGCCGATCAGCAGGTCGCGCAGGTGACGGTCGATGATGTGCAGGGCTGCGCTTCCGCCCCCACCGAGCCCCCAGCCCGTCAGTCCATCCACTGTATCGACGCGCACGAGAATCGCGCCGGTGAGCTGCGAGAAAGGCCCGAACCATCGGCGCCTGGCGGGGTCGGTGTCGGAGGTGAACCGCTTGTGGCCGAAATCACTCGCCGGGCGAAAGGGAATTCGCGCCGCTCGGACCGAAGCGATCTCGGCGCGGCCCTCGTCCGCCGCGCTGAGAGCGGCAGTAGTTGCCGAGAACAAAAAGGCGCGGCGCTGCACGGGAAGACTGTATCACGATGGGCCCACGTGGAGTGAACCGCCAGGTCTGCCACCCACCAGTGGGGCAGACGGCTCCGCCTGCCACGGGAGTTTCCACATTCCCCAGAGAACATCAACCAAGAGCAGGCACATGAATGCAGAGCGATGCCGGCGAGTTCGTACTACGAGAGGCGCCTCCCTCATTGGCACCCCTCTGATGCATACTTATTTCTAACCTGGCGCCTAGCCGGCAGCCTGCCAGGTGGGGCAGGCGGTTCCGCCTGCCAAAAACCGACCTCAGGCCGCACAGCCGGCAGCCTGCCAGGTGGGGCAGGCGGTTCCGCCTGCCAAAAACCGACCTCAGGCCGCACAGCCGGCAGCCTGCCAGGTGGGGCAGGCGGTTCCGCCTGCCAAAAACCGACCTCGGGTCGCACAGCCGGCAGCCTGCCAGGTGGGGCAGGCGGTTCCGCCTGCCAGAAGCTGGACCCAGGCCGAGCCTTCTTCCTCCTAGACCGCGCCCTAGACCGCGCCACGTCCGGCCCGAAGTGGCTGGCCAACCCCCGCATCGCCGAACTGGTAGCAGATGCCATACACATCGGACAGCGGGAACGAAACTTCTATGAACTATGCGCTTGGGTGGTGATGCCCAACCACGTCCATGTGCTCTTCCGCGCCTACCAGCCGGTATCGACGATCATGCGATGGCTGAAAGGCTCCACCGCCAGGAGGGCCAATCAACTGCTGGGGCGGACAGGCAAGCGATTCTGGCAGGACGAGTCCTACGATCACTGGATACGCAACGACAAGGAATTCGTGAAGATCGTGGAGTATATCGAGTGGAATCCGGTGGCAGCCGGGTTGGCGAAAACTGTCGGGGATTGGCCGTGGTGCAGCAGAAGCTTGGCAGGCGAAACCGCCCGCCCCACTGCGGGCGCAAGCGCAAACGCAGTAGAGATATAGAAACTCCACGCGCAGGCGGTTCCAACCGCCAAACGCCGTCAGTCATGACGTGGGACAAACGGTTCCGCCTGCCGACCACCGAACCCGCCTGACGGCAACACTACCGTCATTGCAAGCCTGGCGACTCGCTCCACGGAGCGCTACTTATCGGTCAGCGCCGCGACGCCGGGCAATTCGATACCGGAAAGGAATTCGAGCGAGGCGCCGCCGCCGGTGGAAATATGGCTGATTTTGTCCGAGACGCCGGCGACGTCGACCGCCTTGACCGAATCGCCACCGCCAACGATCGAGACAGCGCCCGACTCGGCAATGGCCCTGGCGAGGGCGACGGTCCCTTCGTGGAATGGTTCGGTTTCGAACACTCCCGCGGGGCCATTCCAGATCACGGTCTTGGCCGCGGCCAGCGTTTCTTGGTAGGCGGCGACAGTTTTGGGGCCGATGTCTAGCGCGAGCTTGTCATCGGGGATCGTCTCGACCACTTCCGATGCAACACCTTCGGCGATTTCGGCGGCCACCACGTGGTCGACCGGCAGCTTCAGCTTGTCACCGGCCTGGGCCATCAGATCTTTGGCCAGCGCGATTTTGTCTTCCTCGACGCGTGACTTGCCGGTAGGCTCGCCCTTCGCCTTGAGGAACGTATAGGCCATGGCGCCGCAAATCAGCAACTGATCGGCAAGTCGCATCAGGTTCTTGATGGCGTCGATCTTGTCGCTGACCTTGGCGCCACCCAGGATCGCCACACACGGATGTTCCGGATTGGTAACAGCCTTGCCCAGATACTCGAGTTCCTTATCCATTAAGAAGCCGGCCGCCGCCTGCGGCAGCACCTTCGCGATCCCGACCGTCGAGGCGTGTGCGCGATGGGCCGAGCCAAAAGCGTCTTGGACAAAGACGTCGGCGAGGGAGGCCAGTTGCCTGGCAAACTCCGGATCGTTCTTTTCCTCTTCCGGATGGAAGCGCGTGTTCTCGAGCAGCAGCACCTCACCGGGGGCGGGCAGCATCGCCTCGACCTCCGGTCCGACGCAGTCCGGTGCCATCTTGACCGCCTTGCCCAGCAACTCCTCGAGCCGCTTCGCCGCCGGAGCGAGGCTCATCTCCGAAACCTTCTTTCCCTTTGGGCGGCCGAGGTGGCTGGCGAGAACAAGTCCGGCGCCCTGTTCCAGGACGTACTGGATCGAGGGCAGCGAAGCCCGGATACGCTTGTCGGAAGTGACTTTCCCGTCCTTCAGCGGAACGTTGAAATCGACGCGCATGAATACGCGCTTACCCTTGAGGTCGAGGTCTCGAATCGATAGTTTGGCCATGGTGACGTCTCTCGAAAAGATGATGGTATCACGACCATCAGATCCACTAGTGTGAGTGCGGGGCGGTCGGCGGTTACAACCTC
This sequence comes from uncultured Solibacteraceae bacterium, assembly GCA_964385765.1. GTDB lineage: Bacteria > Acidobacteriota > Terriglobia > Bryobacterales > Bryobacteraceae > CAWELS01. The sequence goes on along the minus strand of CAYLSS010000170.1, from coordinate 582 downwards.
GTGACCGGGGATCGGGATCATGTCATGCTGAAATGAACATGCCTGTTACCGGTGTCGTCGAACTGGCCGCTTCGAACGTGCGCTACGGACCCGGGATTGCCCGCGAGGTGGGGCTCGATCTGCTGCACATGCCTGCGAAGCGCGTGATGGTGCTGGCCGATCCGAACCTGGTCGACCTGTATCCCGTCCAGGCGGTACGCGAGTCGCTCGAGTCCGCAAGGGTCGCCTACACGCTCTTCGACCGGATCTCGATCGAGCCGACCGACGCCTCGTTCAAGGACGCGATCTCTGTCGCTCAGTCCGAGGAATTCGACGCCTTTGTCGCGGTCGGAGGAGGCTCGACCATCGACACCGCCAAGGCCGCCAACCTCTACTCGACGCACCCGGCCGACTTCCTCGAGTACGTGGTAGCGCCCCAGGGCCGGGGGACGCCTCCGCCAGGCCGGTTGAAGCCGTTGGTGGCCATCCCCACCACCACCGGAACGGGCAGCGAGACCACCAGCGTCTGTGTCTTCGACCTGGCCGAAGCCGAAACCAAGTCCGTCATCGGCCACCGATACCTGAAGCCGGCGCTCGCGCTCC
>CAYLSS010000169.1:0-7370 GCA_964385765.1 uncultured Solibacteraceae bacterium | reverse complement strand
TCGACCCCAACCCCGCCCACCCATACCAGGGCCGTTGGATGGTCTACGGGCTTTATCTGCCCGACGCCGTTCTGGAGAAGATATACAACAGGAATGCCCTCAGGATCCTAGCCGGGTTCAAGGGGGCGAAGCAGTGAAGCTTCGGGCTGTGCCCGCCTCAGAGGAGCGGGAGCCCGGACAGCTTCGGAAGGAGGATCCAATCATGGCAATGAAATTCGACAGACGTAACTTCCTGGGCATTTCCGCGACCGGCGTGGCCGGTGCTTCCCTCGCGGCCACGCAAGCCTCGGCCCAGTCCGTCACCCAGGGGTCCATCGATGGCCGGCCTGTCCGCCTGGGATTTGTCGGAGTCGGAGACCGAGGCTCCTACCACCTCGATATCGCCCTCGGCATCGACGGCATCGAGGTCCCGGCTCTGTGCGACATCAATCCCCACTACCTCCATCGCGCGAAGCGCTGGATCGAGGAGTCCGGCAAGCCCTCGCCCAAGCTGTATGGCCGCGACCGCACCGATTTTGAACGCATGTGCGCGGAAGAGGACCTCGACTGCGTCATCTGCTCGACGTCCTGGAAGTGGCATGCGCCCATACTGCTCGCCGCAATGCGCAACGGGAAGAACGCTGTCAGCGAAGTCCCGCTCATCCAGACCCTGGAAGAGGCATGGGAAATCGTCGAGACCTATGAGAAGACCGGCAAATGGGGGACCCTCGGCTTCAAGCTGGTCAATTCGACGCTCTCCAATATGGTGCACCAGGGCCTTCTCGGCGATATCGTGCATTGCGAGGGCGGCTACCTGCACGACCTCCGCCTCGTTAAGTTCGATCCCGAACGCGAACCGTGGCGCCTGCAGCACTCGGTCTCCCGCGACGGCAATCTGTACCCCGATCACCCGACGTGCGCGCTCATGCCCTCCATGGACGTCAACCATGGCGACCGTTTCGATTACCTCGTCTCGATGAGCTCGCGCGCCGTCATGCTCAACCGCTACGCGGACCTGCTCTATGGACCCGAGCATCCCTACGCGACGATGGAGATGAAGCAGGGCGACTACAACTGCACGCTGCTCCGGACCGTTAACGGCAAGATGTACACGCTCAACTTCGACACCAATACCCCACATCCGCGCGGGCACTATCGAGTCCAGGGCACGAAGGGGGTATTCTTCCGGCCGGGCCGCGGGCTCGGCCAGTACATGTACATCGATGGGGTTTCTCCGGAATCCCACCGTTGGGAACCGGCCGACAAGTATCTCGAGGAATATCAGCACCCCCTGGAGAAGGAATACAATCCACCCGCCCGGGAGGCTGTTCGCGGCCACGGCGGGGGCGACCGGAGCACGCCTTTGAGCTGGCACCGCCTCGTGACGGCCCTGAATGAAGGCCGCGTCACGGACTTCGACGTCTATGACTCGGTCACATCCAGCGCCATCATCCCCCTCACCGAGCAATCCGTCGCCAATGATGCCGAACCGATCGATTTCCCGGACTTCACGCGCGGGAAATGGAAGGAGCGCCTTCCCGTTGAAGTCGCGTACCGGCAGGGGGTTAATTCATGAGCGAAGGCAAAACGGTCAAGCTCGGGTTTGTCGGACTCGGCGGCCGCGGATCCTATCACCTGGACGCGGCGCTTGCGATGGAGAATGTCGAGGTACCGGCTCTCTGCGAAATCAAGGATGACCGCCTCCAGCGCGCCAAAGGCTGGGTGGTCGAGTCCGGACGTCCGGAACCTCGCCTCTACGGTCGGGGCGAGACCGATTTCAAACGTCTCTGCTCCGAGGAGGAGCTTGATTGCGTCATCTGCTGCACGTCATGGAAGTGGCATACACCGGTCTGTCTCGCCGCGAACAACAGCGAAAAGCATGCCGTCAGCGAGGTCCCCATCTGCCTGACTCTGGATGAGGCCTGGTCGCTGGTCGAAGCTTTCGAGAAGACCGGCAAGTGGTCGGCGCTGGCCCTCGAGCAGGTTTTACTCGAATCCGGCGATGGAATCTACCTGACCGTCCTCAACATGGTCCGTCAAGGCATCTTCGGCGATATCATCCACGCCGAGAGCGGGTACGTCCATGACCTTCGTCGGGTGAAATTTCCTGGCGGCAGCGAGCCGTGGCGTCTTCAACACTCCATCGAACGCAATGGCAACCTTTATCCCGATCATCCTCTGAACCGGATTATGCCCGCCATGGAGATCAACCACGGCGACCGGTTTGATTTCGTCGTCTCCATGAGCTCCCGCGCCCTCGCGCTGAACCAGTATGCGGCCGCCACCCTCGGCAAGGACCATCCACTAGCTACCAAGGAGATGGCCCAGGGCGACTACAACGCCACGCTGCTCCACACCGCCGGCGGCAAGCTCGTGACGCTGAACTTCGACACAAACACCCCGCACCCGCGAGGCTTCTACCGTCTCCAGGGCAGTCGCGGCGTGTTCTTCTATGACCGCGGCGTCGCCACTCCGTCCATCTACCTCGACGGCGTCACCCCGCGGGAACACCGCTGGGAGGATGCGAAACCGTACCTCGATGAGCACCGGCACCCGCTTCTCAAGAGCTACGAACCGCCGGCCCGAAAGCGCATCCGGGGCCATGGTTCCGGCGCCACTCGCACGCCGCTCACCTGGCATCTGCTCATCAAAGCGTTGCGCGAGGAGGAACCTCCGTATTTCGATGTGTATGATTCGGTGACCTCGAGCGCTGTTACCGCGCTCACGGAAGCGTCCGTCGCCGCGCGCAGCCGGCCGATCAAGTTCCCGGATTTCACCAGGGGAAAGTGGGAAAGCAGGGATGCTGTAGATTTTTTGCGGCTCGCCTGACCCTAGGATTTGATAAGGAGGGTGGGTTATGCACATGGGGATCAAGGTTCTCTGGATCGCCCGTTATGACTACGACCCAGGCTGGCGACTGGAACTGCACCGGCACGATTACTTCCAGATAATCCACGTGCTTCGCGGATCGGGGGTGTTCCAGTTGAACTCCGATCAGTTCACGATCGACAGGAATCTCGCGTTCCTCATCAAACCCCACGAGACACACGGTCTTGTCGCTTCCGCGGGCACCAGCACCAAGACCTTCGACATTAAGTTCTATGTTGGTGAATCGGCGCTCAGGGACAAGCTGCTCGCAGCCAGAGGTCCAAAGATCCTGCGGGACCGGACCCGCAGCGTGAAGCTGTTTGAGTTGATCCGGAAAGAAGGTGAAGAGAAGAAGGGCTACTACCAGGAGATGTGCGGCGCCCTCCTCTCCGAGTTACTCTTCTACTATCTGCGGGAACCGGCCAGGGCGGGCGCGGAGGTGGATCAGCCGGCGGACGGAGTTACGCCGCTGAAGGATCCCTTGATCCAGAAAGCGGTGGCCTTTGTTCGTTTGAACTACATGCACGACATCTCCGTCAGTTCGGTAGCGGCGGCCGTTGGCTGTTCTGACCGGACTCTGCGTTTGCACTTCCACTCGCAACTGGGGACCCGGCCCATCCGTTATCTGCAGGCCTATCGAATCCAGAAAGCCAAGAAGCTGATGGAGCTTTCTGACTACCCGTTGAAGTGGGTCGCGGGAGCAGTCGGCTTCAAGGATATTCACCACTTCACCCGAACCTTCACCGAGGCCGAGGGCGTATCGCCCGGGGCCTGGCGGCGACGACATTCGGCCGGTATCCGGACGGATGTGAGCATTGACCCGCAATTCGAAAGCCCGCTCTACACCATTCCGGCGCCGGCAGCCGGCGCTTGATTGGAGTTGGGCGATCGAGAGATTCGACCTCGGGCCCCGGCAGGGGCATATAATGTGGTCGTGACGTCGGTCCGGCTGCTGTTTGTGCTGCTTGTGGCGGGGGTGACGGGAGTTCTGTCGCAGGTTGCCGGAACCGCCCAGGAGCGGATGGCAAAGGCGATGGAACTGGCCTCGACCGGCGATTACCCGGCCAGTGAGACCATTCTCCTGGAGTTGGAGAAGCAGTTTCCCCGGAACGCGGAACTGCAGTACCGTCTGGGTCTGGTTCTGCTCAGGCAACAGAAGTTTGCCGAGGCCGGCCGGCGGCTGGAATCCGCCGCTGAACTCCTTCCTGACTTCCCGCAAGCCTGGCTGGCGGTGGCCCGTGTGAGGCTGCAGTTGGGTAACAGAGCCGGGGCCATTGAGGCGATCGAGCAGGCCAATCTCCTCGCCCCCGACGAACCCATGGTTTGGCGGGCGTCAGCCATGTTCTACGAACAGGCCGCCGATTTCGCGAAGGCGGCCGAGTACGAGCTCCGCTGGGCCGAAGCCCACCCGGACGACAAAGTGTCGCCCTTGCGAGCCATGGAGTACCATATTCGAGCCGGCGAACCGGATCCGGCGATAGAGATCGGAGAACGGATGCTGATCCGGGAAGACGGCCCCGTGATCCACAATCTCCTCGGGCAGGCGTACCGGCTGAAGCAGGATCCGGCAAACGCGGTGGAAGAACTACAAACCGCGCTGCGGTTGGACCCGGCCAACCCGCGCTACTACATCGACCTGGCCCAGCTTTTCCTCGACCACAAGACCCCGAAACCGGCGCTGATGGTCCTGGCGCGAGCCGTGGAGAGGTTCCCCAATGACGCGGAAATACTCCGGCTCTATGGCCTGGCCCACTACGCCACCGGCGACAAAGCAAAGGCCCTCGACAATTTCCTGAAGATCACCGATCTGGATCCGGACTCGGAAATCGGCTACGCCGCGCTCGAAACCCTCCTGCCTCACGCGGAAGCCCGCCTCGACGAGATCATCGAGAAGCTCCGCGGCTTCCGCCGGCGACATCCGTCGAATCCGCTGGGCCACTATCTGCTGGCGCTGGCGCTGGAGGCGGCTTCCCCCGATGCGAAGGGATCAGAGGAATTGCTCCGCAAAGCGATCTCGGCGGAGCCTTCCTTCTGGCCGGCCTGGTACGAGCTGCACGAGAAGCTGGAACGGCAAGGAGAGTTGGCGGAAGCGATTCGCGTCCTCCAGAAGACCGTTGAACTGAATCCCGGACACGCGCAAGCGCACTACAGTCTTTCCAGAATCTATGCCCGCCTGGGCGAGAGGGAAAAGGCGATGGCAGCCCGAAAACGTCACCACGAACTCGTCCTGGAGGATCGCCAGGAAACCGAGCGGCTCCAGGAAGAATATCCCCGGCTGCCCTACACCTTACGGGCGGGCGGACCCGGCCCCAACTGAACGGAACGGCACGCGCTCCACAATGCCGTCTCCCTCACGGATCCTGACTGTTTGACCCGCCTTCACGTTTACGAACTCTTCCTCGGATCCGCTTGGCCAGCGAACCGTAAGTCTTTCGACGACGCCGGCCTCCCCGAGGCCGAAGTGCAGCGCGAAGGCTCTCTGCGATGCGTAGGCGCCGCCGCTCCGCACCTCGTCAATCTGCGTGAAACCGCCCGCGGTCACCGCAACGCGGGCGCCGATGGCGCTCCGGTTGGACTCCGTGCCCTCGAGCTGCACCAGGATGGCCCTGCCTCTGACACCTGTGTTCTTGAGGACCGTTGGCGGCTCGTTCATGTTCACGAAGACGATCTCCGGCACGCCGTCGCCATCCAGATCTCCCGTTGCCAGTCCCCGTGAAGAACGCGGACGCATGAATGCCGCTCCCGCTTCCGCCGAGATATCTCGAAATGCACCGTTGCGCAGATTCCAGTAGAGAATCTTGCGCAGTTCGAACGGCTCGCCGACATCGGCCTCAATCAACTCCGGATAGATATGGCCGTTGGACAGGACCATGTCTTTCCAGCCGTCCTGGTCGAGGTCAAGAAAATCGAGGCCCCAGCCCACAAAGCTCGTATTCACGCCGAGCCCGGATACATAGGTCATGTCCTGAAAGAACCAATCACCCTCGTTATGGTACGGCGTGGAGGTTTCGTCCATGAAGTTGGTGATGACGATATCGAGCCAGCCGTTGTTGTCATAGTCGCCGGCAGTGGCGCCCATGCTGCCTTCTTCGAGGCCGTCGTCGCTGTAGGCGACGCCCGCGATCACTCCGATGTCGGTAAATGTACCGTCCTGGTTGTTGCTGTACAGCCGGCCGGGGGTCGAATCGCAAGCGACGAATATGTCGGGCCAACCATCGTTGTTGAAATCGGCGGCGATGCTGCCGAGGTTATAGTGCTTCTCATCGGAGAAAATCCCGGCCTCCCGGCTCACGTCCCGGAATCGGCCGTCTCCCTCGTTGTGATAGAGCCGGTTCTGCTCGCCAGGAAAACCTCTGGGACCGCAGAACACAGAGACCCCTCTCCAGGAGCAATACGGCGTCGACCCCGGCTCCATCGCCTCTTCGAGATTCAGCTCTATGTAGTTGGTAATAAACAGATCGAGATTGCCATCGCGATCGTAGTCGAGAAAGTTGCAGTTTGTTGACCAGCGGTGCCCGTCCACCGGCAGGCCGGCTTCTCCGGTCACGTCCTGAAATCGTCCCTCGCCGAGATTGCGGTAAAGCGAGTTGTGGCCGAAGTAAGTGATGAGGATGTCGGTGTGTCCGTCATTGTCGTAGTCGCCGGCACAGACACCCTGTCCCCAGCCGGTGCGGTCGAGCCCGCTGCCGCCGGTCGCGTCTTTGAATGTTCCGTCGCCATTGTTCAGGTAGATCCGGCTGACCGGGGGTTCACCGTCGATTGCACCGTCCAACTTCGTCCCGTTGACCAGAATCACATCGAGATCATGGTCATTGTCGATGTCGATCAGACCGACTCCGTTGCCAGTCATCTCCAGGATGTAGCGCTTTTTCTTCTCTCCGCCGTAGACGTTCCGCGCGTCGATGCCGGTTTGCGCGGTGATGTCGGTGAATCGAATGGCCGGTGTGGCAAGTTCGGGGCGGGCCAGGGGGGAGGATCGCGGAATCGCCTTTACGCCGCTGCCCATCCCTTGCGCCGTCAAGACAGGCGCCAAAGCCTGTCCGCCCAGCAGCACCGAGAGGAGGATAACGAACAGCGCTTTTGCCCTAGAGCGCACCAGCAACATGCGGACGATAGTTAATTCTCATTGTATTTCAGATCCTGCGGCCCACACCGAGACGGCGGTGGGCTGAAAGAGACCGGCGCCCCTTCGAAGAAGAGGCCGCCGGTCACTGCAAATCGTCTTGGTTGAAACTAGAAGGTCAGTTTCAACGCAAACTGGATCAGTCTGGCGTTCACGGAAGTGCCGCTGATCTGTCCGAAAGCGTTGGAATCCATGCTTGTGTTCGGACTGCTGAAACTCACCAGGTTTAAGAGGTTGAAGAACTCGCTGCGGAACTGGAGATTGAAACGCTCGGTCAACGGAATGTTCTTGAACAGCGAGAAATCGAAGTTCCATTGTCCGGGACCACGGAACATTCCGCGGCCGGAGTTGCCGACCGTGCCGAACGGCGCTTTCTCCCACGCGGCCTGGTTGATGTAGT
>CAYLSS010000168.1:5954-7379 GCA_964385765.1 uncultured Solibacteraceae bacterium | reverse complement strand
CTGGTGCGGTCGCGCGGCGGGATGTAGCCCTTGGGAATCCCGAGCTCCTCCCGGGAATAGTAGTTCCAGCGGCCTTCCTCGAAGCGGGCCAGAAAGACTTCGCCGACGTCGTCAAGAGCCGCGCTGAGCGGGATGTCGCCGGTGACGCCGGGCCACGGTTTGGTCCGGTGGGCGAGGATGTCGCGGATCTTGGCGCGATTCAGTCCGGCCACCTGGACCGCCCAGATGAGCATGTTCATCCCATCATAGGCATGAGCGGCAAAGGTGTCCGGCTCATCTCCGAAGCGCGCGCGGAAAGCCTTGCGGAAGGCTTCGAGCTTTGGGTCGTCGCGTTCGGGGTTCCAGGGGAAGCCGCAGGTGACACCCTCGGCCAGTTCCGGTCCGACAGCTTCGACAAAACGATCGCTGACCGTGCGGTCACTGGCGAAGTAAGGCTGGTTCATGCCCATGGCGCGCATTTGCTTGAGGATGGTCGCCGAATCCTCGGCATCGCCCCAATGGACGACGGCGTCAAGGTTGGACGCCTTCAGGCGCTCGAGCTGCAGCGAGTAGTCGTCCTGGCCGAGTTTATAGGCCATCTCGAGGATGATGGGATGGCCAAGGCGCCGGCAGGAGTCGTTGACCTCGCGCACCCCGAAGCGGCCGTAGCGATTGGAGGCGCGGATGATTCCGATCCGCTCGTAGCCCATCTTCCGAACCATGTAATCGACGAGCAGATAGCCCTGCTGGCGGTCATCGCCGATGTTGCGGAAGACCCACGGGATATTGGTTTCGATGAAGGTGGGGTCGGTGTCGCCGGTATTCATCATGGCCACCTCGGCCTTGAGCGCCACGCGGATGGCGATATGCGAGTTGGCGCCGTCAATGGTGCCGAGGATGGCCCAGACCTTGTCCTTATAGGCCTGGTCAATAATCTCGTTGCCGGAGGCGCCCCAAAGGCCGTTGTCATTGGAGACGACCAATTCGAATGGGATGCCGTCGCGTCGAAAGTAGCCGCCCTTTTCGTTGGCCTGCGCGATGGCGAGGCGGCAGCCCTGCAACATCTTGATGCCCAGCGGCTCCGCGTGACTCATGCCGCCGGTGGCCACGGAAACGGTCGACATGATGGGACCGATGAAGCCCAACTTCACGGAATCGACATGCTCCGGCTCCGGAATGGCGCGGCCGGGGCCGGTGTACTCCATTTGGAGAAGGAAGTGCTCCTTGTACGGCTTCACGCCGCCGAACGGTTCGAGGTCCTCGGCGGTTTTGGCGTAGTTCTGGTCCTCCTTGAGGTCGAGCTGGGGGACCTCGTAGGCGCTGGCCGAATTGATGAGGCGAAGGATTTCAGCGGTGTCCTCGTCAATGAGCTCCTTGAGCTGCGGCGGGAGTTCTTCGCCCGCCGGATCAGCGGCGAACGCGGGAACGATGAACAGCAAGGCAAGC
>CAYLSS010000168.1:0-5944 GCA_964385765.1 uncultured Solibacteraceae bacterium | reverse complement strand
CCCTCGGCGACCTGCACAGCTTCCGGCTTCAGGCCGGAGTAGTAGTCGCCGCCCATGCCCCAGGCGAGACCTTTCGAGGTGCCGATCCAAATGTCGGCGCCGTCGGTGTCGGCGCAGAGGGTGTAGTTATGCGGGATATTGACGCCGGTGTCGATTTCCTTCAGGACCTCGCGGTCGCGCATGACGACGGCCCGGCCGGCATGGCTGGCCGGATCGAGCGTATAGACGACCCACGTGTTGGTCTCGAAGTCGGTAACGGCGCCGACGCCTTTATCAGTACAGAACCAGGCTTCGTCGGCCGAACGGGCCTTCACGAAGTTGATGAAGTCGCTCGGCAGGCCGGAATCTTTGTTGAAGTAGCCGCGCCAGTTGCGGCCATCGTATCGGGACGCGCCGAAGTATGAGCTGGCCCAGAGAATGCCGCCGGCGTGGCTGACGCCGGTGGTGATGACGTGCACCACGCCGTCGTCGCGATACAGGTCGATCTCCATCTCTCCGTCGGGGTCGAGATAGTCCTTCCAGCGCTCGCGCTTTGTGTCGAACTCGAGGATGCCGCTGCCCCATACACCCAGAAAGACCTTGGACTCTTCGGGCGCATACGTGACGCCGTAATTCCAGATCTCCTCCATGGGTGCGTTCTTTTCGGTGAAGATGGACCACTCGCCGGTGAGCGTGTTGAAGCGGCTCGCACCGGCGGTGGTGGCGGCCCAGACGTTATCTTCCTCGATGGCGACGCCATACACGACGTCATTGACCAGCCCGCTGTTGAGCTGGTGCCAGTGATCGAAGCGTCCGGCGCTGTAGCGGGCCAGCCCGCCGCCGAACAGCCCGATCCAGACCTCGCCTGTTTTCGGATGAACATCGATGGCCGAGACAACCTTCCAGGGAAGGCCATCCTCCTCGGTCCAGGACCGGATCTTGCCGGTGCGTTTGTCGAGCATGGCAAGGCCGTCCTCGGTGCCGATCCAAACGCGCGGCCCGTCGACCTTGACGGCGAAGATGTGGTCATTGGGCAAGCCGTCTTTCACGGTGAACTGTTTCCAGTTGGTATAGACGTAGGGGAGTTGCCCGGCAAAGAGGGTTGGTAGAAATAAGAGCATCAAAGCGCAAAGGCGCGACAGCATCGAATCCCTCCTACAGCGTCTTCACATACTCGATCAGATCATTGAGTTGATCTTTGGTCATATCATTGGTGACGCCGTGCTCGTCATTTGGATTATAAACGGTCCAAATCTCCTCGAGCGTCTCAGCCATTCCATTATGGAGGTACGGCGCAGAGTCGTAGATATTATTGAGGTGCGGCGTATCGAATCGTTCCTCGGCGTCCAGCGGGTGCCTGGTGCCGATGTCATGGACTTCGCGATCGGTGTAGTAAGGCGGGAAGTGGCAGGCGATGCAGCGATTGTCCTCCGGGATCAGGTTTCCCGTATTGTCGTGGGTGCGCTCAAAGATCGCCTTACCGCGGCGCTGGGCTTCGGTGAAGTCGGCGCCGAGCGGACGATACCGGTTGGGCGGGCGCAGGATGGTCGAGATATAGAGATCGAGCACTTCGAGCTCTTCCGGCGTAAAGGGCTGGATGCGGGTAAAGAAGACGGCCAGCCGCGGACCGCACTGGCGCCGCAAGCTGGGGTTGGTGCCTTCCCACTTGAACGGCGCCGTGTCCAGGATGCCCCGCAGGGTCCGGTTGTCGACCGGGCTGCTGCCGATGCCGTCGGGCTCGATATCGTAAGTGATGCCGTCTATGTGACCATCCGGGTGGCAGGTGTGACAGGAGAACTGCCGGTGGAAAGTCACACCGGCGTTGTGGAAGAGACGCTCCCCACGGCGGATATCGCTGATTTCCCGCGGCCCTCCGAGATCGATGCGGCCAACGCTTTCGAGCTTGTCGAGGTCGATCACGCTGAGCGAATCGTCCAGCGAATTGGCCACGAAGGCGGTGTGGTTATCCGGCATGATGAGCACGCCGCGGGGACTGTCTTTCACCGGGATGTGCGCCGCGACGAACTCGGTCGGCTTGCCCATGTGGTTCGGGAGGACGTGCAGGCGCTCGTGTTCCGGCGCGCCGCGGATGATCGAGACCAGCCTGGCCACGTCAACGACCGCAACGCGGTCAGTGCCCGAGCTGGTAACGAGTGCATACCGGCCATCGGGCGTGAAGGCGACGTCGGTGGGATCGGGGAAACAGAGGCCTGGTTCGTCGAGCAGCACCTGGTCGACGCGACCGTCGCGCCAGAAGACGGCGAGTCCGTTGGTGATGGTCCAGCCCTGCAGCAGACGGGTCATCGGCACGAGGTTCTTGGTGCGGTTCATCGTCGTGAGGGCGAACTCGCCTGACGGATGCCAATCGACACCCATCAGCAGGTTGGCCGATTGAACCACCGGCCGGTCTTCCACGACCCCGCGTTCGGTGTCGATGACGGAGATCTCGGCCATCGAAGGCGTCCGGAAGGGGACGAAGCGCGACAGAGCATGGGTGACCAGGATCCGGCCGCCGTCGGGAGACATGGCCAGCGACCACGGCCTCCGACTCGCGGTAAGTTTCTTCTCCCGGGCAAGCGTCCGGGCATTGTAGACCGTAATGTCGTCCGAGCTGGCATTCAGGACGAAGACACGCTGCCCCCGAGCGTCAGTCAGCACGCCGTGGGGCTCGTCGCCGACGGGCAGGGTGTGCGTCACCTTGCGTGTGCGCGGATCGATGACCGACATTGTGTCATCGAACATATTGGTCACGAAAACGCGCCGGCCGTTTGGAGAGAAGGCGACGTCCTCGGGCATGGCGCCCACCTCGATTTCGGCGATCTTGCGGCGGGCGGCCGGGTCCACGACAATCACCGAGTCCGATCCCGAGCACGTGACATAAATCTCGCCGCCCGATGGGCTGAGGGCCATGTTGAGGGGGGTCTTGTAGCGCGGCTCGGCGGCGGTCTTGGGCAGTTCGGTGGGATGCGCGATTTCCTGCATCCGGACCTCGAAAGGCTTATCATGAGCAGCGCGGTGGCAGCTCATGCAGGTCTCTTCGCCAACCTCGGTCAGGCCGGCGGCGAGGGCGGCCCGGGGATCGCGCATGACGGCCTCGAGCATGTATTCGCTGCCCGGACCGTGGCAGGTTTCGCAGCCCACGCCTTCGTCAATCGAAAACGAGGCGGCAAAGGCGGATGGATCTTCGCCGTAGCCGGTGGTGTGGCACTTGAGACAGTCGGGACTCGACTGCGGATCCTCCTGCAGACCTTGCTGGCGGGCGATCTCGCGAGCCCGCGGCGTCCCCAGAGCCGCCCACGCGCGGGCATGGCGGCTCATCAGCCACTTCGAGTGCTGATATCCGGACATCGCCCCCCGGTGACATTCGCCGCACGCCGCCGAACCGACATACTTCGGGCCATCACGCTTCGGCCCGTCGCCGGGATACTGTGCAACCGCCCCCATCACCGGGCTCTCCGGGGTCGGGTGCGCGATCTGCTTCATTCCTTCCTCGACGTCGAGCAGTTTGGAGTCGAGCACCGCCACGTGAGTTCCCTTCTCCTTGTGGCAGGTCATGCATGTATCTGCGTCCGGCATCCGGAGGCCGGCCATCATCGCGCGCTCCGGGTCGCGCATCACCTCCGCGGAAATGTACTCGCTGCCCGGACCGTGGCAGCTCTCGCACTGGACACCGTCTTCGATGCGGAAGGTGTCGTCCTTCTCCCACTCTTCCGCCTGGGCGCCGCTCGAATGGCAGCCGAGGCAGGTGAAGACCTCCTGTGGATCCTCACGGATCCCGCTCAGCCTGGCAATTTCCTTCGATTCCGGCATCGCCAGCACCGCATAGGCCTGCGCGTGCTTGGAATGCAGCCACTGGCTGTACTGGTTCCCCATCCCCGCCCCGGCGTGGCACTCGCCGCAGACGCGCGCGCCCACGTAGACCGGCCTGGTTTCCTGGGCGGCGAGGGGGACAAGACAGAGGAACAAGGCAACGAGAAGGCGTAGCCACTCGCGGCCTCCGCGCCGGCTCTCGTGCGGCGCTCGTCGCACGCCGGTCGCAGGCGGACTTGAAGCCGACAGGAGACGGCATGACTGCCGGCCCGGCAGGGTAGGAATCCGCCCTCCTGTTGTGTCGCGAGTCATTGCGATGCCGCCTCCAAACCGGCTTTCTTGACCAGTTTCAGCACCTGGTTCGGCTTCACGTGTTCCCTCTTCTCCGTTGTCCCGTCGGGCCAGCGAATCTCCACCGAGTCGATCAGTTCCGCCTTCCCGACTCCGAAATGCACCCGGGGATCGTTCTGCGACAGGTACCCGCGCACGGGATTCACGTCTTCGATCTGACGAATACCGTTGGCGGTGACGGTGACGCGCGCGCCGATCGCCAGCCGGTCGCCCGTCGGAAACGCGAGGCGGGCGTCAACCTGCAGCCAATTGTTGCGGTTGCCGCCATCGTTGCGCAGCAGGTGCGGATGGTCATTCAGGTTCACGACCAGGATGTCGAGGTCGCCGTCGTTGTCGTAGTCGGCATAGGCGCCCCCGCGGCCGACATACTTTTCCCGGAAGTACGCGCCTGAGATATCGGAAACATCGTGGAACGTACCGTCGCCCTTGTTACGCACCAGCGTGTCCTCTTCGACGTACTCGTGATGCGCGTTTCCGTGCGTCGTATAGAGATCGAGGAAGCCGTCGTTATCGTAGTCGAGCAGGATGGGCGCCCAACTGGTGTACTGCCCCATGACGACGGAAAGCCCGGCCGTCTCGGTCTTGAAGTCCCATCCGTGGGCGCCGCCCATAAGGAGAGTGCAGTAGCGGAGATCCGGGACGAAAACGTCGAGCCAGCCGTTCCGATCAATGTCGCCGACGGCCGGGCCCATGGATGCGACGTTCTGGCCGTTTTCCCCATAGGCCAGGTTGAGACCGACGGCGTTATCCACGAAGCCGTCGGAGGCGGGCTCCCAATAATAGTTCTCCATGGCGTCATTCGTGACGTAGACGCCGAAGACGCCCTTGTTAGTCAGGTCGGCGGCCGTAACGCTCATTGCCCGGCCGTCGGCAACGAACAGGCCGGCTTCCTCGGTCAGGTCGGTGAAGCTGCCGTCGCCGTTGTTGTGGTAGAGGCGGTCAGCCTCGCCGGCGTAGCTGAGGGGGCCGGGATAGCCCTGGGCGGCATAGAAATCGCGGAACTTGCCCTCGTCATACTGAAGGTAGTTCGCCACATACACGTCGAGCCAGCCGTCCTGATCGTAGTCGAACCAGACGGCGTGGAGGCTCCAGCGAGGGAAGTTCAGCCCGGAAGCCTCCGAGACATCGGTGAACGTGCCGTCCCCGTTGTTTCGGTAGAGCACATTCTCGCGATAGTTCAATACATAGAGATCGACATCGCCGTCGTTGTCATAGTCGGCGGCCGTACAGCCGCTGGAGAACGTTTCGTCTCCGACCCCGGCCTTGTCCGTAACATCGACGAACCCGCCGGCTCCGGCGTTCCGATATAGCTGGTTGCGCAGCTTGCCGCGCAGGTCCCGGCCGCGGTTGTCGCTGACGCCGCGGGTCCAGGCGCCATCCACGAAGTACACGTCGAGGAGGCCGTCGTTATCGTAGTCGAAGAAACAGGCGCCCGATCCGGTCCCCTCGACGATGTTGGACAGGTCATAATCGCCATAGCCGTGCTTGAAATCGATGCCGAGATCGGAGGCGACTTCCGTAAGAACAGGCAGGTCGGAGGCTGCGGCGAGCGGCGCCCACAACAGCAGACAGCCGATGATCCTCCAGATCCTCATTGTGTTTCAGCTCCCAGGTCAATCCATTCCAGGATGGTTCGAATCTCATTGTCGGTAAGCGGTTCGGAGCCCTCTGGCGGCATGCGCGCGATGTCTTTCTTGTCGCCGGCCGTGGAGTCCCAGGGCCGGCTCATGTCGCGTCCAAACAGAGACCAGACAAGCGCGCTGGTCCGCGCCGTGGCGTCGATCTCGAGATGGCCGGGCCCGTT
>CAYLSS010000167.1:0-7382 GCA_964385765.1 uncultured Solibacteraceae bacterium | reverse complement strand
AGCTTGCGCCAGTCCAGGTAGGCGTCCTGGCCGATGGCGGTCTTCTCGCGCCACTGCGGATGGTCATGCCAGAACTGCTCGCTCACGTGTGGCAGCTCGAGCCAGGCATAGACCTGGATGGCGTTGCGGTGGCACTCGTCGATCAGCCGCCGGAGCCATTCATCGCGCTGGGCGTCGGCCTCGAAGTAGTGCCAGGCGGCGACATGCAGGGCGGCGATCCCCGAACGGCGCCACCGCTTCGCGAACCAGGCGATGTCGGTGCGGGTGCGATAGGAGGAATCAAAAAAAGCCCAGAGGCGGCGCGAGCGAAAAGGCGGTTCGGCGCCAAGGTCATGGAGGGCATGCAGCAGGTACGGAAATCGTTCATGTCCCGCCTGACCGGGAGAGACGGCGAGCCAGAGCACCCCCCCGCGTCCCTGGCGGGTTCCGGCCACGAGCGGAGCGTTGCTCCAGCGTTCGCGGGCGAATACGCGTATGCCGCCGGCTACATCGTAGACCGGAAGGTCCACCTGCTGCTCCCAAACGATGGAAACGCGGGGCGCACGGTCATCCACCACGCTGCGAACCCGGACCCTCTTGCCGGTGGGGATGAAGCCGTAGGTGCGGGCAAGCGGAGAATCGCCGGTCAGGATCAGAATCGTTCCTTGCTCGACACGATCCAGCCAGGAGGAGTCATTCATGGAGTCGGCGCCAGCGACAACAATCCGTGCGTTGCCGGCCTCACCAGGAAGGAAGCCGCCCGCGCTGAGGATTGCGGTCCATGCTCCGGCGTCTGGGCCGGCGGCGTGAAACAGGAACGGCCGTGAGCCGGGAGGCGTCTCATCCAGGTGTCCCGCGGCAAGCGGCGCCGCCAATATCAGCAGGGCAAACGCTTTCTGCAAGCAGCTATCTCGTAATCGCATACCAGAATCCCGCCCGGATATCGTTGTAGCTCGTACGGCCTCCATTCGGACCCAGCAGGTAGTAGCCGTAAAGCAGATCCACCGAAAAGACCAGCGACCGCGGCATCCCCTTCCAGCGGAAGCGCACGCCCGGTCCCACCTCCGCGAAGTTCGCCCAGGGCTGCTGGCGGGCGTCGCCGGTGAGATTCCCGTTCAGATAAAACTGAGTTTCCAATCCGCCGAGCGAATCGAGAACCGGTGCTGTGTAGCCGCCGCGGTTTTGCGTGGAGATCAGCACGGTATTATCGAACCGGCTCATGAAGACTGCGTTCTCGTGGGTTTCGAAGAAACCTCCGGGGCCCTCCCCGCCCAACAAGCTCCCCTCAGCGAGACTGAATGCAGCGCCGCCGCGGTAGTCCGGCGCCATGCGGCTGGGACGGTCGCTGCGGTCCAGATAGCTGACATCGGAGCCGGCTTCCACCCATCCCATCAATCCGTTCCAGCTCGGCGTCCGCAGGCCGACGCCCACCACAAACGAGCTCTCCGATAAGTACACAGGCGAGACCGACCCGGTGGTGCGCCGGGCATCACCGGCAAAGCGCACCGACACATATGGCCGCACCGGCAGGTTCCGGAAGCGCACCTCCGCCTTGTACTGGCCATAACCGAAAGCGGTGCTCCAGCGTGACGAGTAGAAGGGCATGACCCAGAAGGTGTGACGGAAGCGTTTCTTGGCAGGGCGCAGATTGCGATACGAAGCCTCGGCCTCCCGCGCAATCGCCGGGTCCGGACTCCGGCGCGCGAGATCGAACCATTGGATCGCCTCGACGTCCTGCCGGAGCATGTTGTGCGCCTTGCCAAGCTCCAGCATCACCTCGAAATCGGTCGGGTTAGACTGGTGGGCCGCTCGCAGGTATTTCAGAGCATCGTCCATGTAGCCGGCCGCGAAGCTCTTGCGCGCCATCTCGCGGGCGTCGACCTCATGTGTCGGCTCGCCTTTCTCGACCGGCCGAAGGCGATTGGAGGAGAGATCGAGCGCCTCCCGGACGCGAGCCTTCAGGGGCTCATCGTTCGATTTCAAGACCCGGCGCAGCAGCGGCATGGCCGAGTTGTAATCCTCCCGCTCGAGCCGCAGGAAGCCCAGTTGCGCGGCAGCTTCGAGATCATCGGGCGCTGCTTCCACAATGATGGCGAAGTGGCGCTCGGCATCCTGCTTCCGGTCCATTTCGATGAGCAGGAAAGCAAGTTCACGGCGCAGCTCGATGTTGCCGGGGTCTAAAGCCAGACCCGCCTCGAACTCGGCGACGTACGGGTACCGGAGGGGCAGCAGTTCCTTGGCCTTTTCGGCGGTTCGGGGTTCGGATCCGCGTGAGGCGGCCAACAGCGCCGCCGCGGCCCGCTCGTGGTCGCCCAAGGCCTTCCAGACACGCCCGAGATCGAGCAGCAGGTCGCGCCGCTCGGGCCGAAGACGCCAGGCGGCTTCGTAATGCTCGGCGGCCAGCTTCCAATCGTCCCGCCGCTCGGCCAGCCGGGCGAGTTCGCGTTGCGCGCTGAATTGCTTCGGATCTTGCTCGACAGCGCTTTTCCACCGGGCGATGCCCTCGACAAGCGGCTGATCGACGTTCTCGAAGGCGGTCTTGGCCTTGGCGCGGATCTCTTCGTCCGCGCTCTCCCGAAGGCCCGCGAAAACCCGCCGGGCCTCCGCCTCCCGGCCGGTTTCATAACAGAGGTAAGCATACTCGAGCGCCATGTGCTCATCCGCCGGATTCTTGTCCAGAGCGATGGCGAACTCCTCGCGGGCCGCCTCGGTTTCCCCGATCCTCAGCAGCGCGTAAGCAAGGTCCTTGCGGACGCCGGCGTTGCCCGGCTCCAGATCGAGTGCCTTGCGGAACCCGCGGATCGCATCATAGTATTCCCGCTGCTCGAGCGCGCTATAGGCTCCCTCGAGCAGCGGATAGACCGATTCGGCCGGCGCTTGCGCATGCACCAGACAACAAAGCAGGTATAGGACGATAAGGGTTCGCATCACGACTGTTCCTTCTTGCGATCGAAGGTATAGTGCAGCGGATCTGTCAAGAATCGCACACGGAATGGGCCGTACTATAAGTGCAAAGTGGCGGTGGCCACCCTGAAGATCATCCGCGAGGAGCGACAAGCTCGGATGCCTGCCGGCCGCAAGATTATTCCGCTCGCGCCTTTCTCACAACCCCTGCCAGCCCAGCCATTGTCCCGGATATTCAATGACATAGCTCTTCAGCAAGGCCGCGTAATCCTCCACCGCCCGCTCGATGGCCAACGCGGGCGCAATGCCGGTCGAAACCGCGATTCTCGGCCCCACGCGGACCGAAAACCGGTTGACGCCCGTCTGGATCGGGAAGACTGGCAGCAGAGCGGCTCCAGTCAGTCTCGCCAGGGTCGGCGCTCCACCTCCGATTTTGATCTTCCCCGCCAGAAACCCCACCCGTAGCGGCCTCTCGGCCAACTGTGTGACGGAGATCGAAACGATTCCGTTGTCCTCGAGCCGGCGCTTCAGGATCCTCAGAGCCGGAATCGTGTTTGCCCACTCCAGCACCACTCGCTCGCGAAGGTATCGGTCCTCGATGTTGGTTCGGATCGGGTTCAGAAGCCTTCGACCAATCCAAGTGTTCGGGTAGCCGTGAGTGGGACCGCTCAGGTGGCTGACTGCATATCCCGCCCGATGCAGGGCGATCTTGGCAGTGAGGCTGTAGGAGACGAACAGGCTGATCCAGAGAATGACGCCCTTACCCTCGGCGAGCCCCCGCTTAATCGCGTCGTGCCCGCTCAGCTCAATACTCGGATTCCACCCGCCGGGACGGTAGCCGCGAAAGAGTTGGAGGCTTCCCTCCATGTGGCCGGCAAACGTCTCGAGCTGGATTTCTCGCGCCGTACGCCCCGCGATCCTGCCGCCGGCCAGCGCCTGAATCGATCGGACGTTCTTGCGGGGGGACAGTGCAAGCCTGGCCAGGAGCGGCGCAAACATTCTGCTGACGTGTCTCCACATCCGGGACGGCGCGAGCCAGGACAGCGGGAGCATCACCACGCAGCCCAGGAGCGCCGACAGGTCCGCTCTTGAAAACAACCTCGTCTTTCCCGAACTTGCTCTTTTCCGTTCTTTCCCAGACGAGACGGTGGCGATCCGGCTTTGCATCCCCCGATATTGTAAACTGGCTTCTACGGAGGGGACGGTGAGCATGGACATACGAAGGAAAGTGCTCGCGTTGGGCATCGACGCAGCCGACCTAGATTATCTCGAAGCCAGGCAGCGCCTGCTGCCCGCCTTCTCACGGCTACTCGAACAGGGAAGAATATTTCGAACAGCCGCGCCTAAAGCGCTCAGCGGGTCGGTTTGGCCGACCTTCTACACCGGTAAACATCCCGGACATCACGGCATGTACCAGCACTTGGTATGGGACGCCGATCGAATGGGCCTGCGCCGCATCGCGCCGGACTGGTGCCAGGCAACACCCTTTTGGCAGGCGTTGGAGGACGACGGACTGGACGTGATCGTCCTCGATGTCCCATACAGCTTTCCGGCCTATCTGAAACGCGGTGTCGAGATCACGGACTGGGGTACACATGGGCAAACTTACCCGCTGGCGGGTAACCGGGACGAAGTGAGGAGATTTCTTCGGAACTTCGGGCCGGGTCTCATTGGGCGCGAGACCCCCGTGCACAAGACGTCCCGCCAGCTTGACGCCATTCGGCGCCAGCTCATCGAGAGCGCCGCCCGCAAGGGAGAAGTGATATCGGGCCTGATGCGCGAGTTCCCCTGGGACGTCTGCATCGCGGTTTTTGGCGAGTGCCACCGGGGCGGGCATACGCTTTTTGCGGATCAAGACGCCGGGGAGCCGGGCGATCGGGAGACGCCTCTCCTGGATGTCTACCGGGCCGTCGATCGGGCGATTTCGCGGATTCTCGACGGCATTGATCTCGAATCCACCTCCGTCTTGCTCTTCTCGGTCCACGGGATGACGCGCGACAATGCGCAGGGACACGTCGTTCGGCCCATTATGCGCGAAATCAACCGCACATTCCTCGGAACGGGAAATGGCGGCGGCTCCGGACTTGTTCGCCGGCTTCGGGAGGCAGTCCCATCACGTCTCCAGCACGCCGTCGGCGCGGCGGCGCCGGATTCCATCCGGCAGTGGGTGGTCGAACAGGAGATCGTCGGCGGCATGGACTGGACAAAGACACCGGGATTCGCCTTGCGAACGGATATACGCACGGAACTGAGGCTCAACCTTCGGGGCCGTGAACGTGCTGGTCTCCTCGACCCCGGAAGCCCCGATTGCGCCCGGTATGTCGACCTCGTGAAGGAAACCTTTCTCGAGCTCCGCGACGCGGAAACCGAGACGCGGCTCGTCGACGAAGTCGTGGACATCCCGAAGCTGTTCCCGGGCGAACGGAGTGATCGGCTTCCCGACCTGGTGGTCACGTGGAAAAACGCTCCTTCCGCCAGGATCGTACATTCACCTCGGATCGGTTCTCTCCGGCTGGAGCCGGCCGGCGCTCGCGGGGGGGACCACACCGACTTCGGTTTCGCCGCGTTGATGAGTCCCGACACTACTCTCGAAAACCTTCCCCGGCTCGAGACCACCTGGGACTTCGCCGGCGCCGTGAGTCATCTTGCCCGGGCGGCGCGCCGTCCCGTTGCCACCTGATACACTGCGCCGGCGATAGCGCGAGGCCGCCAAACGGGATGCGCCTCTGACTTTTCAGGTCGCGCCCGAGAATTCGGCAAATCGCATCGGTTCGCCCCGCAAAGCCGACTCGAGGGGGGCACGGACGATGCGCAGTGCGGCTACGCCATCGGCGACAGTCGACTGCAGCTCGGCCTGCCCGCGCGCAACAGCCGACAAGTGCCGCCATTCCTCCGCATAGGAGTCGAGGTAGTCGCCGCCCCGGCAGCTTCTCACTATCCCTCGTGGCAACTCGGCGAAAGTGGAGCGAAACCGTTCGAAGCGCCCTCCCCTTCCAAGGCGCTACCTGACTCAAACGTTGCGTTGACCGCCTGCTCCCCTGATTGAGTCAGACTTCGATCTCCCATGGCGAACGTGCTTTTTGATCCAGATAAGGCCACGCCTCGCGCTGGTGCGTGATCCGCTTGTCGTTGTCCCAGTCAAGCCGCGTCCTCACTCGCAGTGACAGGTTGCCCAGAACGCATGCCCCGGAGGAGTAGACGCAGCTCTCGATGTCGCTATTCGGCCGCTGGCGTGTTCGAACGCAATCAAGGAAATTTACCCAGTGCAGCGGATGCGGATCGCCTACCCGCTTCATTTCTTGCGCTTTCAAGCCCGACCCGTCCTCCGGCATCACCTCAAAGCGCCGACGATCGACATAAAGGGCGCCCCGGGTTCCGTGGAAGGTCGCACCCATCAACCGCGCGTCCCGGCCACCGGTGTTGTTCGAACGGTGTTCCCAGGAAGCAAGGTAATCGGAGTATTCCCACGTGACCATCAGCGTGTCCGGGGTCTCGGTGTCGTCGGTGTGCCAGTATTTGCCGCCCAAAGAGACGGTTGATTGCGGCATCGTATCGCCCATCGCCATGTGCACGATATCCAGCATGTGGATGCCCGAGTCGGTGAGCTTGCCACCGGCGTAGTCCCAATAAAACCGGAACTTCGAATACTGGCCCGGATACACTCCAAAGCGGTTGGGATTGAATGACCGCTCCGGCGCCGGACCCTGCCAAAGATCCCAATCCAGCCCGGGAGGCGGAGAAGCATCAGGCGGGTTGCCGATCCCCTCTCGCGGCGAGTTTTCGTAAATCCACGTGTGGCACGACGTCACCTTCCCCAGCGTTCCGTCTCGGACCATCTCGCAGGCCCGCTGGAAATGCTCGCCCGACCGCTGCCAGGTACCCGCCTGCACGACCCGCTCGTACTTCCGCGCCGCCTCGATCATCGCAAAGCCATCATTGAGCGTGACGCAGGCCGGCTTCTCTACGTAGACGTCCTTGCCTGCCTTGCATGCTTCCACGGTCATGTACGGATGCCAGTGGTCCGGCGTCGAGATGCAAATGGCGTCAATTGAAGAATCGGCCAGCACTTCGCGGAAATCGGCGACCTCCTTCGGCTGCTGACCTTTCCTCCGCGCAAGCGCCGCGGCCCGCTCGAGGTTCGGCTGATAGACGTCGCAGACGGCGCCCACCACCGCTCCCTTATCGATCGCAGCCTTCATGTTCTCCGACCCCATGACGCCGACACCGATGAATCCCACCGAAATCCTGTCATTCGCGCCCAGCACCCGGCGCCCAAAGGCCGAACCGGCGACGGCCGCCCCCGCTGTCTTCAAAAACTCACGTCGTCTGCTTGCGTTCGCACTCATAGTTTGTCCTTTGTCTCCGTTCCTGAGCCTGAAAGCGACCCGCGGCAGAGGCCTCTGCGCGGCGTGCTGCGCTTTGTAAACTCCGGCGTCTGCCGCCGCTCGCAGTTGCTCAAACACTTTGATCAGGCGCACGACGGATCGTGCCCGGCCTGC
>CAYLSS010000166.1:1922-7383 GCA_964385765.1 uncultured Solibacteraceae bacterium | reverse complement strand
AGATGATGATGCAGCGGGCGATGCGCCTGTTCGAGATGATCTCCAAGCTTCTGGAACAGATGAGCCAGATGCTCGCCAAGGCCATCCAAGCCATTAAGTAAGGAGAACCAGGCAGCCGAGACAGTCAGATCCGTCGATGTCAGCGGCCGAGTGACTAAAGCAAAGAGCGGACTGCAAGTCCCGGGGCACACTCGGAGAAGGGAAACATCAATGAGAGTCGATGCCATTCAAGCCAGTTTTGTCAGAATGCTGGGACCCAACGTCGGCGGGCGTCTGGGCGAGTCCTTCGCCCGGCAGGAGGGAGCCGAGCAACAACTGCGCGCCTTCCTCGCATTGGTTGGGCTGACCTTCCCAAAGTCGGCGCAATCGACTCCCGCGGTCCGCCCCCGCCCGGTACCGTTTTCGCCCGGACAAGCGGCCGGCGTCCCTCGGAACCCGCTGGCGGCATTGGCTTCCTTGCAAGCCGGACCGATGGGGGCTACATCCGGCCGTCAACTCCAGGGACTCCTGGGCGAGCTCGACCAGCTCATCGCCATGCTCTCGCCGCAGGCCCGCGGTGGAAGTCCGGCACCAGGCGCCGCAACCCCCCGAGGCATAGCCGGAGCCCCGGCAGCCCCGGTGGCGCCGGCGGCCACAACCGGCGGCATGGACAAGCCTACCGCGATGGGCGGCGGAGGCGGTTGGGGCAACATCGACGCCATGATGAACCAGGCCAACCAGTTGCTCCAGTCCGACAAACAGTCGGATCAACTGCGCGGCCAGATGCTCATGATGAAGGCCATGCGGCTATTCGAAATGATTTCGAAGATGCTCGAGCAACAAAGCCAATTGGCCTCGAAGGCAATTCAGGCGATCCGGTAAGGAAGGGAGAACGACAAAGATGTCCTCATCTGGGAAAATTGGCGATGGCGGTTCGACGCCGGTCCGGCGCACGAATACCCCGAGCTTAGAACCAGACCCGACGGTGAAACAGCCGCAGGGGGATTCGCTGGAGCCAGGCTCCGGTCCCAAACCGGCCACTCCCGAGGAGGCAAAACAGCGGCGGCTCGAGGGCCAGATGCGAGATCTGTCGGTACGGGCCGGCTTCGATACGTCGATGACATCCCAGGAGTTGGATCAAGCGGTCGCTGAAAGCAGGGCTGAGTACCTCGCGTACCTCGGCGATGGAGGTATGGCCGACCGTAGCGGCACCGCGGCCGCACCGGCGCGGCGGAAGGACAAAGACACCCTGACAGTCGCCGGCGAGACCGTCAAGACGGTCAAGGGCTATGACGGCTACGTAAAGGATGTGACCAACTTCGCCTCCCAGGGCATACGGTCGCTGAGCGGCGCGGAAGTCGCGCGGCTCGATGAGTTGGCCGCCAGGACAGGACAATTTCAGGAAGCCCTCCAGTCGATCGATGGCCGGATGCAGGAGCTGGCGGGCGGGGTGAAGTCCGGCGCCTTCACGCGGCGGGAAGTGATCGAAGAGGTCTACTCGTTGAAGGCCCGATCCGGGGCGATCATGGACGACCTCCAGAAGGCGCAGCAAGAGAGTGCTGAGCTGATGGGGAAGATCTCCCCGTCCGAACGCCGCGGACGCGCCTTTACTCAGTTCACCGACAAGATGAACGGCGCCCGCCAATACGCGGAAAAGGGCTTGGTGGGCCTCGATATCCTGGCCAATTTCGCCGAATTGCAATCGAAGAATCCTCCGAAGAGCCAGGGCGAATGGATGTTCAACCTATCGAAGGCCACCACGGCCACACTGAGCAAGGTGGGTGTAGACAAGGCCCTAGAGGCGAACTACGGCCGGTTGAACGCAGCCCAGGCCGCCGTCGGCGTGATGCAGTTCGGCTTGCAGAGCATAGGACTCAAGGATTCCGCCATCGACAAGACGCTCACCGCCGTCAGCCAGGGATTCCCCGGCGACGCGGTGATGAAGGGCGTCTACCAGGCCTTCGACCAGGGCAAGGCCTGGACCAGCCTGATGCGCACCGGCAGCATGAAGGAACTCGAGGACCTGAACGCGAAGAACCTCAAGGGCGACAACGGCCTAGTGGTCCAGGGGGCGGCCATCATCGGCGACCTGATGGCCACCGGCGGCAAGAACATCCCCTCGGGTGACGCGCTGGGCCTGGCCGAGTCGCTCGGTGTCTTCAACCAGACGCAGATGCCGAAGGAGATGCGCGGCGCCTCCACCGAAAAGAAGGTGGCGTTCCTCGAAGACCTGATGCACGGTCAATACACCAGCCAGCACGACGGGCTCCTGATCCGCGACCTGCTGAAGGCCACTACTCCGGCACAGTTGAATGACATCATGAACCGGATCGACCACGAGAAGCTGGCCAGCAGCCTGAGGCACCAGGGCACCGACGCCATCAACCCGGTGGCCGACCTGATCATCGACATGGCTAACAAGACGGCCGCTCTTTCCGAGGATTCCCCGACCCGCCGTTTCTTGAATGTGAAGATCGGAAACATGGTGGCGGCCACCATCAATAACGGACATTGGCAAGCGCTCGACCACCTGCGCGATCACCTGGGACACGGCGGGCTGGCGGAGTTGCCGGGGGTGATTCAACGGAGGATACAGAACGGCCGTTAAACCGACAGGAAAGGAGGGGTGCGAATGCGAATCGATCGGTCAAGCAATCTCGGAGCGGGAATGAGTTCCCCCCCGACATCGGGCGATGATCTCTTTCGAGCGGGCGACACACTCGAGAGTTTTCTCCATCGAAACGGGATGAATCGAGAACAATTACAGCAGGCGAATCCCGGTGTCGATCTGATCAAGATCGCACCAGGCACCGCCCTCAAGCTAAACGCCGCCAGGGGAAGGCCGCAGTCCAGCGCCGCTCGCGGACTGGAGATGGCGCCGTCGGCGAGCGAATCTGATGTGCGAACGGCGCTTGCCGAACAGCGACTGCAACAGGCGATCGCCCGCGAACACCTCTCGTCGCGAGGCGCGACCGGCTCCTCCTCGGTTTCAAATTCTTCCGAGAACCGAGGCGCCGAGTACGCCCGTGGCGGAGTTGCGGACCTATCGGGCGCGGTCGGATGGGATAACCCGGTTGCCGGACGCGATGAGATCGCTCTCCAAATCAACAAGATCCGCCAGCAGAGGCGAAACCTGGCCGACTGGGATGAAAATGACCAGAAACTGGTGGCCCAACACCGTACGCCCAACTGGACAAAACTAGGTGGCGACCTTCACATCCCCCAAGGCGCAGAACTCCGAAATCACCCCATGGTGGACAAGTTCCATGAACACCGTGAACTAGCGACCTACTACTACGAATCCGCTGATCTCATGCTCCAAAATGCTCGCGAGAAGATGGATGCCGGGTACTCTGATCAGGCGCGCGCCGACTACGACACCGCGATGGCGCTCAAGCGAGTCGGCTATCAGCACGAAAAGCGCAACATGGAGTTCCTTGAGTTCCGCCAGGAGCGCCGTGGGCATGCTCTCAACGACTACATGCTGGAGAACATGGACCTGACGCTCGACATGGTCCGTGATTTCACGCTGATGGGGGCTGACCCGCTAGCCGTCTTCACGGCCTTCCGCAGCGCCTACATGGCGCGGGGCATGGCACAGAAGGCTTCAAGGACAGCGCTGGACAATGCACTGATGAATCCGAAGACGCTCGACACAGCCGCCGACACGTTGCTCAAGCAGGGCCGGATCACTCAAGAGGAGGCGACCATCCTGCGGCGCGCCGCTACCACGACCAAACCCGGCACGATGAGCGAAATCCAGCGGCAGCAATTCAATGCCATGAAGACCGCGCTGAGTGAGCATGCGCGATTGGGCGCCCAAAAGGGAGACGACGGACTGAAGAAGCTTCACGACACGCTCACCGATGATACAGCGCTCGCCCGCACTCATCCGGACGAACTAGTTGCCAACGGCAAACGGCTCGGGCTCACGCAGGAACAGGCTGAGTTCCTGGTCAAAATGGCTGACCGGAAAGTCTTCGGCAGATATGACAGGATGACGGCGGACAACGCCATCAATGCGCTGCGGCGTGATGGGTTCACCAAAGAAGCCGATCAGCTCGCCGCGTTCGTCAACGAGGTGCAGGGCCACCACAAGGTGCTCCAGGAATCCTCCAGAGCCCTCAATAGCGAGATCGGGGCAATGAAACGCATGACCCACGGTCAGCTTCGGAACCGCTTCGACCTCACGCAGACCGAAGCACGAGCGCTCGCATCGGACCTGCACCATCCCCAGTTCCCGGACGAAGTCCATTGGCAATACCACGATCTTTGGGGGCCCGGCGGCAAGAATCGGACCGCAATCGCCCGGCAAATGGGCAAGGAACACGGAAAGGACCACGTGCTGGTTCGAGACGTCATCGAAATGCATAACGTTCAGAACAGGCAGTTGATGTCATCCCATCACGGACCGCAGAACGCTGTCGGCCGCGCCGAAGAGGCGTTTGACAAGGTCGCTGCCTGGCGGCAGGATCGTTCGTACAAAGACCCCTTCCCTTGGCATGACGCGCCCGGCCAACCACGGTCCATTGGCACAAAGGGAAGAGATCTGAATAAAGAGCTTCCAACGATCGACGAGCTGATCGGCAATGTCGAAAACCCGGCTGAGCGGGCATGGTTGAAGGTCGCTCGCAACAAGCTGCGAGAGTTCGAATCGGGGCGCAACCTCACCCACCCACACGACGGGATGACGAATTTCGAGTTCGGAGACATGTGACCTGTCGCAAACGGTTCCGGCCGGCAGGTTTGGACTGCCCGGAAGAGCAAGGAGATCATCATGGCAGCAGAACCCACACTGCAGAACATCATCGACGGCAAAGCGCCGCTGAACTCGGCCATTGGACTGCGAAACGAGGAGATCGACGCAATCGCGGCGCTCGCCTTCCAGGCCTACGAACAAGGCCGGGCCGAGGAGGCCGAGACGATTTTCGACGGCCTGACAGCGCTCGACCAGAATCTCTACTACGGCTATGCCGGCCTCGGCGCCATCCGGCTGGCCGCCGACAAGGTGGATCAGGCGCTTCCGCTGCTCGAGAAAGCGGTCGAGCTGAACTCACAGGATCCAACCGTCCGGGCCAACCTTGGCGAGGCCCTGCTCCGGGCAAACAGGGTCGAGGCGGCGGCCGAGCAGTTCCGCCAGGCCCTGGAACTCGATCCGGATCAGCGTGACGCCGGCGCCAACCGGGCCCGGGCCATCCTGCTGGGCATGGAGGTCGTCATGAAAGAACTGGAGAAGGCACGGACCGCCGGGGCCTGATGCTGGGGCACATTCAAGGTCAAGTCAGGGAGATTCGCCAGCAGATCGCCGCTGGAAACCTAAACGCGGTCATCGCTCGGTTCGCCGACCTCCTCCTGGTGGCAGCCATCGCGGCGATGGTCGGCATGATGATGGTTCCGCTGCCGACCTGGCTGCTCGACATCTTCCTGACCATCGACATCACCACCTCGCTCACCGTGCTGATGGTGTCGATCTATATCTCCA
>CAYLSS010000166.1:0-1912 GCA_964385765.1 uncultured Solibacteraceae bacterium | reverse complement strand
TCGTACCCGACTTTGCTGCTGGTAACCACGCTCTACCGCCTGGCGCTGAATATCTCGGCCACGCGCCTAATCCTGCTGAACGCCGATGCCGGCGCCGTAATCGACTCGTTCGGCAACTTCGTCGTACAGGGCAACTTCGTCGTTGGCGCGGTGATCTTCCTGATCATCACCCTGGTCCAGTTCATTGTGATCACCAAGGGCGCCGAGCGCGTCGCCGAGGTCGCGGCGCGATTCACCCTGGACGCAATGCCGGGCAAGCAGATGAGCATCGACGCCGATATGCGCGCCGGCTTGCTCGACTTCCAACAGGCTCGCGCCCGCCGCCGCGGCCTCGAGCGAGAATCGCAGTTCTACGGCGCCATGGACGGCGCGATGAAGTTCGTCAAGGGCGACGCGATCGCGGCGCTCATCATCACGGCCATCAATATCATCGGCGGCCTCATCATCGGCGTCGCGATGAAGGGAATGGAGATGGGCACGGCGGTCCAGACCTACTCCATCCTGACGATCGGCAGCGGTCTGGTCTCGCAGATCCCAGCCTTGCTGATCTCGATCTCAGCCGGCATGGTGGTCACACGCGTCGCTTCTGAAACGGACGACACGAACCTCGGCCAGGAAATGGCCGCCCAGTTCACCGCCCAGCCGCGGGCGATTACCATCGGCTCAGGATTGCTGCTGGCGCTCGCGATCATTCCGGGCATGCCGACGGTCCCCTTCCTGATCCTGTCCGCCTCGACGGGAGTGCTCGCCTTCGGGCTGCGCCAGGCAATCCGTATCAAAGCAGAAGGTGGCAAGTCCGACGCGGCCGAAGACGCCGAGGCCTTGCCGGCCGACGAACCACAGATCTCGCTGACGATTCCTCTCGCCCTCAATGTGAGTGAGGACCTCACTTCATCGATCGACCTCCACAGCAACAGCGGGCGCACCTTCACCGAGCAGCTCGTCAATATCCGCAACAGCCTGTACTTCGAGCTTGGGGTGATCTTCCCGAGTATTCGCATCAACGGCAACAGCCCCCTCCCCGCCGGCTCTTATCAGATCTGGCTGGACGAGGTTCCGGTGGTGACCGGACAGATCCGCAAGGATTGCCTCCTCGTGAATGACTCCCCTGAGGCGATCGCCATTTACGGAATCACCGGAGAGCAGACCGCCAACCCCGCCACCGGGAAACCCGCCGCATGGATCCCGAAAGCGCAGCGCGAACAGGCCTCGATGGCGGGCCTCCAAACCTGGGACAGCCATGAGGTGCTGTTGCTCCACCTATCGCACTTCCTCAAGCGCCACGCCCGGGACTTCGTGGGAGCGCAGGAGGTCCAGGCGATGGTCGACGCCTTGAAGCAGAGTCATCCCGCGCTCGTGGAGCAGGTGGTGCCGAAACCGGTGCCCCTGCAGCAGCTCACCGAGATCCTCCAGCGGCTGGTGGACGAAGGCGCTTCGGTACGCGACCTCAAGTCGATTTTTCAGGCGCTCAGCCAATGGGGACGCTACACGAGCGATACACTGGAACTCAATGAACACGTCCGCGACGGCCTCCGCCGCCGCATCTGCTACCAACTCTCGGAGGGCAGCCCGCTTCTATATGTCTATCAATTGGACGTCGAGATTGAGGAGCATTTCCGCAACTCGATCCGGCAAAGCGCGAGCGGCTCTTACCTTTCCATGGATCCGCAGCTCACGCCGCAGATTCTGGAAGCCTTCCGTCTCCAGATCGGCAACTTGCCGCCGACGGCCCAGCGCCCGACCATGATTACCGACTCTGACATTCGGCACTTCGTGCGGGCGTTTCTCAGTCATCATTTTCCCGACGTGGCCGTGATCAGCTATGGACAGATCACGCCTGATATTCAGGTTCAGCCCCTGGGAACGATCAGCATGGCTTCTGCCGGAGGGTCGTTCGGCCAGACAGAGCAAT
>CAYLSS010000165.1:0-7384 GCA_964385765.1 uncultured Solibacteraceae bacterium | reverse complement strand
CAGTGGTCGGGGATGGCGGGGAACACCTCGATCATACCGGCATGACTCTGCAGCAGCATTTCCTGCAATGCGGCGGCCGCGGCGAAGTTGCCTTCGAGAGTGAACGGCCGGTACGTGTACTTTGAGTAGCCCCTACCGGACTGGTCGCCGTTGCAGTGAAAACTGTTGCGAAGCGTGAATGCGGTGGCGAAGATTTCCAGGGCCTCTTCCGCTTTGGGGCCGTCCTTGGCGCGAGCCGCGAGGCTGGCCCGCCAGGCAAAGCTGTAGCCCGTCCACCAGTCCGTGCCAAGGCGATCCAGATGATCGAGGCTTGCCTTGATGATCCGGCGGTCCTCTTCCCCGCCGTTCCAGTCGATCAGCCCAAGAGGGTGGATGGCCATCAGGTGAGAGAAATGCCGGTGCGATTCCTCGAGAGGATACCCTTCCGCGACCAGCAGGCCGCTCTCGGGACTGATGGCGAGGTCTTTGAGTTCGCCCAGCACCTTCCGCCAGCGGTCGGCATCGGATGAGCGGCCCAGTTCGCCGGCGAGCTCCGCGGCGGCGGTGAATAACCACCGGGTGAGCGCAAGGTCATAATTGGTGACGGTGTCGAACCAGGCTTCCGGGCGATTGTCGTTGATCTCCGGGGACGCACTCAACGGGTGGGTGCGCCGGCCGTCCGAGTCCCACTCCGCCGTGAAGGCTTCGAGGAAGACCGCGGCGTCCCTGAGATATGGGTAGGCCCGGTCGCGCAGGAAGTCGCGGTCGGCGGAGTACCTCCAGTGGAGGTAAAAATGGTGGGCCAGCCAGGCGGAGGTGGTCGCTGAATGGGTGTACTGCCGCCAGCCGCCGATCTGCCTGCCGGCGAGGTCCGTGGTCATTGGGACATTGAGCCCGGGCAGGCCGTAGAATCGGCGGGTCCAGGCAAAGGCCGTGTCACGGGTCTTCCAGAGCCAGTCGAGGTAGCCGAGACCTTCCTCCAGGTGATTGCCGCTGTAACACGGCCAATAGCTCAACTCTGTATTCAGATCGTGGTGATAGTCGCCTTTCCAGGGTGGAAGTTTGCCGTTGTCGGCGGTCCAGACAGCCTGGAGCGTAATCGGGGGCGCGCTGCGGCGGGCGGCGGAACCGAACTTGTACTGATCGAGAAACCACTGGTGCTGGACCGCCTCGTTCGGCACGCTGACGGTCGAGGCGCGCCAGAATCGCTCCCACCATGAGATGTGGGAGTCGCGCATGTCTGCGAAACCGGTCTCGAGCGAATTGCGGACGCGAGTTCGGGCCAGCTCCAGCGGGTCATCGCCTTCGAAGCTCGAGGCGACCGACCATGCGGCCGCTTGGCCGGTTTCATCGGACCGCCACTCGACATAAACGGCGTAACGGAATCCCTCGGCGCCCTCCTGCGTGTAGGCGCGCCAATGAGCTCCGCTGGTCTCGACCGGCGCCGGATAGCCGAGCTGCTGCAAGTCTCCGGCGCCAATGCCGCCCGCGGCGGCTTCCGTGACCGCGCCCGCGAATGCCGGTGCGTTCAATTCGAGTGCCAGAGGCTCTTCCGCGTCCGTGTGGAGCATTCCGATTGGATCGGTGCCGTGAACCAGCGCTTCGATGGTCATGCCGTCGAAGCGGACGGTCCCGATGGCCCGGCGGACGTCGAGGGAAGCGCTGAGGAACTCGCGGTCCACCGCGAGTTCGATCCTTCCGGCCGGGATCTTGGTCGGCGCCGGACGGTGATAGGGCTCTTCGTACAGCCGGATCAGGTCCTCGGTACGGCCTTGCTCGTGCCATCGGCGCATGGTGTCGAAGCTGTAATCTTCCGAGTAGAACTCGGGAACCCGTCGCAGGTCCCAGAGGTCGGCCCGGTCGAGGGAGATTCGCAACGGAGCGCCATCGCCCCACAGCAGTGCGCCCAGCATTCCATTGCCGAGTGGCATCGCCTCGTCCCAAATCATGGCCGGACTTTCGTATTGGAGCTCGTGCCCGGGTTCCGGAAGGTTGACATCAATCGCCTGCTGGCTCCAGAGCGAGAGAGTACCGAAGATCAGGGCAAGAAGGGCACTATTGAAGGTGCTCATGAGATCGCGCATCTTGTTTTCCATTTTGGGCCCTGTTGCAGGTGGCGCCGCGGAACCGAACGTCATCATTCGCCGAGCGTATCAACAAAAAACTCCACCATGGTTCGGTAAAGATGCTTTTTCTCCGGGCCGCTGACGCCGTGAGCTTTTTGCGGATAAACCATCATGTTGAAAAGCTTGCCGGCATTTTGGAGAGCCGCGGCCATTTGCAACGTGTGCTGGAAGAGGACATTATCGTCCTCGATGTTGTGCACGAGAAGCAGATCGCCGTCGAGCTTGCCGGCCAGGTGTACCGGCGAACTCTTGCGATAAGCGGCCTCGTTCTCCGACGGCAGCCCCAGGTAGCGTTCGGTGTAGATTGTGTCGTAGTTGCGCCAATCCGTGACCGGGGCGCCGGCCACACCCGCGGCGAAGTCGTCAGGGGCCTGACACAGCGCGTAGAGTGTCATGAAGCCGCCATAGCTCCAGCCGTGGATGCCGACGCGATCAGGATCCACGAAGCCCATCTCGATCAGGTGTCTGACGCCCGTTACCTGGTCTTGCAGCTCGTACTTGCCAAAGCGCCGGTAGAGCTTCGTTTCCCATTCGTGCCCGCGGCCCGCCGAGCCGCGGTTGTCGAGCTGCCAGACGACAAACCCGGCATGGGCGAGAGCCTGCTTGAGGTCGGCGCCGCCCCACGAATTCACAATGGTTTGCGAGTGCGGACCTCCATAGACGATGACAACCGCCGGATATTTCTTTCGAGGGTCGAAGCCGGGCGGCCGGACGATCCGGGCGTAGAGCAGGGCGTCATCGGGAGCCTTTATCTCCAGCACCTCTTGCGGCATAAGTTCGTACCGTTCCGCCGTTTTTCGATCCGGGCCGGCAAGCAAACGGACCTTGTCGCCATCGGAGTCGCGAAGGACGCGCCGGGGCGGCTCGGTCATGCTGGACCACGAGTCGATGAAATGCTCTGTATCCGGCGCCATCGAAATCGAATGCACGCCTGGTTCTGTCGTGATCTGTCGTTTTTTGTCGCCGTTGAGATTCACCGTGTAGAGACGCCGTTCAAGGGGACTCGATTCGGTGGAAGTGAAGTAGACGGCGCCCGCCTGCTCGTCAAGGCCGTCTACGCCGGTGACTTCCCATTCGCCACGAGTGAGCTGCCGCTGCAAATTGCCATCAAGCGTATAGAGATACAGGTGGCGGAACCCGGAACGCTCGCTCGACCAGAGGAAGCGGCTGGAATCGGAGAATACACGCAGGTCGTCGGCGATGTTGATCCAGGCGTCGTCGGTTTCCTCCAGAATCACTCGCGCTTCACCCCGGAGCGGGACCTGAATCAGAGCCAGGCGGGTTTGAATGCGGTCCATTTTTTGGATCAGTAACCCACTCGAGTCAGGTAGCCATGCCACGCGGGCCAGGATCTCGTCGTCGCCATCCGCCTCCTCGAGCCAGCGGGTACGCCCGCCGTTGGCCCGGACCACGCCGAGCCGCACGTCGGGATTCGGTGTCCCGGCCTTTGGGAAGCGCTGAGGCTCGGCCACTGCCTGGACCTCGGTAAGGTCGGCGTGCGGGTAGAGGATGATCCGGCTCGTATCGAACTGCAGGTAGGAGACGTGGCGTGAATCCGGCGACCACCAGTGCGCGGTTCCCAAGTCCAGCTCCTCCGGATAGACCCAGTCGAGCCGGCCGTTGCCGATGGTGTCGGAGCCGTCGCGCGTGAGTCGGCGGACCTTGCCGGACGCGATCTCCAGACTGTACAGGTCCGGGCCGCGCAGAAAGGTAACCAGTCGGCCATCCGGTGAGAGCTTTGGGTCCGTTTCGTCGTCGGAGGTCTCGGTCAGTTGATCCCAGCTCCTCTCCTCGATCCGGTAGACGAAAAGGTCTCCCTGGACCTTCAGCAGAAGGCGTGCTCCGTCCGGGAACCACTGGATGGTGGACTCCCGCACCCGCCTGTTCTTCCAAACGAAGCGCTCTGGTTGGACCGGTTCGACCGCGGCAACCTTCATCGCACCGAGATTCACCAGCAGCGTATCCTCGCCGTCGCCGAGTTGGAACTGATGGATCTTCTGGTCCTTTTTGTACACAAAACGATCCCCGTCCGGGCTCCAGACCACGCTGCCCATTGGAAGGGGGCTGGGAGTGCGGGCGGCAACCTCGGGCGTGACAGGTTCGCGGCCCTGGGCCAAGCTGCCCAGGACCAGCGAAACCAGCAAGAAAAAGCGAATTTTCATGTCTTGGCAGTGATTTTAGCCGATTCCTCGGCGGCGGTTTCTCAATGGCGGCAATTGGGTCTATGTACTAGTACATACCACCCGGTGGTGCGCCCAATCCGGTCTTGCGCTAGTAAATTCCTCCGATTAGGATTAGGTGTATCGCCGGAGCGGTGGCGCGTCTGACCATCGCCGCCAGGAGACTACATTGACGCATCAACTTGTACAGTACTCGTATCTACAGATCCTGGATTTCCTGACCACGCTGAGTTTCCTGCTTTACGGTGTGCAGGAGGGCAATCCGGTTGTGCGCTGGTTCATGGACGAGTCATCCTCTCCCATTGTGGGTCTTCTGGCGGTGAAGATGCTGGCGGTGATACTGGGCGTCGTCGTGTGGCGAATGAGGCGCGAAAGGCTGCTGGCCCGCATCAATATCCTCTTTGCGATCGTCGTCGCATGGAACCTGCTCGCTTTGATCGCCGGGGCCATTCAACCCGCGTAGCGGTGAGATTCTCTCCAAACCGGATCCGGGAAAGACCCCATGCTACGCTCGAAGTATGAGTCTTTCCGAGTCGTTTATCGCGCGGAAATTTGGTATCACCGAGCGCGACCTGGAGGGGTGGCTGGGTGCAGCCCTTTCAGCGGGCGGAGATTACGCCGACCTTTACTTCGAGTACCTGGAAACAACGGCCATCAGCATCGATGAATCCATCGTGAAGTCCGCGAGCCAGGGGATCACGATGGGCGTCGGGATTCGCGTGCTCGCCGGAGATCGGACGGGCTACGCCTACAGCGATGACCTCTCTCCGGACAGGATCCGGAACGCGGCGCGGGTGGCGGCTTTGATTGCCGGCGGTCCGGCAAAGCAACTGAAGACCGGCTTTGGCTCTCCGGAGAAGCCGAATCTCTATCCCATCGTGACCGCGCCGAGCAATACGAGCCTTTCCGAGCGCGTCAAGCTCGTGCAACGCGCCGACGAGGCCGCGCGCAGCTACGATCCGCGAGTCTTCCGGGTCCAGGCAAGCTATCACGACAACGTGAGGCATTTGCTGGTGGCCACCAGCGACGGCGTGCTCAGCACGGACCGCCAGCCGATGGCGCAGATGGGTGTGCTGGCGCTGGCACGACAGGACGGCGGGAATCCCGAACGCGGATACGCGGGCGGGGGCGGCCGAGTCGATCTCGAATTCTTCCTCAACGAGAAGACTCCCGAACACTTTGCGCGCGAGGCTGCTCGCCAGGCGGTCGTGCAACTGATAGCGGTCGATTCGCCGGCTGGTGAAATGACCGTGGTCCTCGGGCCCGGCTGGCCGGGCATCCTGCTGCATGAAGCCGTCGGACATGGGCTGGAGGCGGACTTCAACCGGAAGAAGGTATCGGCGTTCAGTGATCGTGTGGGACAGAAGGTCGCCAGCGAACTGGTGACCGTGGTGGACGACGGCACGATCGAGCATCGCCGGGGATCGGTGAACGTGGATGACGAGGGCCATCCGACACAGCAAAACGTGCTCATCGAGAATGGAGTGCTCCGAGGCTACCTCCAGGATCGGCTGTCGAGCCGGCTCATGGGAGCCTCGCCGACAGGCAGCGGACGCCGCGAGAGCTATCAGCATTTCCCGATGCCGCGCATGACCAACACGTTCATGCTGGCCGGTGAGAGCGATCCGGAGGAGGTGATCCGGTCAGTCGACAAGGGTCTTTACTGCAGGACCTTTGGCGGCGGGCAGGTGGATATCACCAGCGGGAACTTCGTCTTCTCGGCCACCGAGAGCTATCTCATCGAAGGCGGCAAGCTGACCCGCCCGGTTCGCGGCGCCACCTTGATCGGTAATGGTCCGGAAGCCCTGAAGCACGTCAGCATGGTCGGCAATGACCTTCAGCTTGACGAGGGAATGGGTGTTTGCGGCAAGGAAGGGCAGAGTGTTCCGGTGGGCGTTGGCATTCCGACGGTCCGGCTGGATCGAATGACCGTGGGAGGGACGGAGTGAGCGTGCCGCTGTCGGAAGAGTTGGCGCAAGAGATAGTTCAGATGGCTCTCGACCGGGGAGCTACCGATGCGGAGTGCATCCTTGCGCAAGGGGAGGAATTCACGGTCAACGTGCGGATGCGCGAGATCGAGAATCTGAAGGAAGCGGGATCCCGCGGCGCCGGTCTGCGCGTGCTGGTCGGCCAGCGGACGGGTTCGGCCTTTTCCTCGGATCTTTCCGGCGATGCAATCGAAACGATGGTCCGATCGGCGCTCGAGTTGGCCAGGATCACCACGGACGATCCGCATGCCGGATTGCCCGAACCTGGAGAACTTGGCGCGATCGACGGCGACCTGCGACTGTACTCTCCCGATGTCGGCAGCGCCCCGGGCGAGGCGAAGATCGCCATGGCCCGTCAGGCGGAGGAAGCGGCTCTTTCCTTTGACCCGCGCATCACGAATTCCGAAGGTTCGTCCTTCGACTCCTATGAGCAACATCATGTCTTCGCGAACTCCCGAGGCTTTGCCGGGTCGTATCGCACTACCCGCTGCTCGGAGAGCGTGATTCCGGTGGCGAAAGACGGCAACTCGATGGAGCGCGACTATTGGTATTCGCTCTCTCGCCGCGTGGCCGAACTCGAAGCGCCGGAGCAGGTGGGACGTCTTGCGGCCCAGCGGGCGCTGCGTCGTTTGCATGCCCGAAAAGTGGGCACGCAGAAGGTCCCGGTGGTGTTCGAGCCCCGAGTGGCCATGTCGCTTCTGGGTCACTTGTTTCAAGCGGTGAGTGGGGAGTCCGTTTATCAGCAGGCATCTTTCCTGACCGGGAAGCTGGGCGAGAAGATTGCTTCCGAGAAGCTGACCGTGATCGACGACGGAACGATCCCCGCCTTGTTCGGCACGTCACCCTTCGACGATGAAGGGGTTCCGACCCGCAGAACTCCCGTGGTGGAGAAAGGCATCCTCAAGAGCTACCTTCTGAACACCTATACGGCGCGCAAGCTCGGCTTGAAGACCACCGGCAGCGCCAGCCGTGGGATCACGGGCAATAGCGGAGTGGGCCATGGGAACTTCTTTGCCGAGAAGGGTGGGAAGACGCCGGAAGAGATCGTCGGGAGCGTTAGAAATGGCTTCTATGTGACCGAGTTGCTGGGCTTCGGCGTCAACGTTGTCAC
>CAYLSS010000164.1:0-7387 GCA_964385765.1 uncultured Solibacteraceae bacterium | reverse complement strand
AAGGCGCCGGGGCGTTCCCGGCCCAACTCCGTCCATCCCTGGATTCGCACGCCGGAGCTGAAGACGGGCCGCTCGCCGGGATAGGCGGCGTAGGTGATGGTGTGGCCTTGGTGCGCCGCGTCCTCCAAGCCGAAGACGACAGTCTCGTCAAGGAAGTACCGCCCGCCGCGGATCAGGACTTCGATATCCCGCGGTTGCGACGTCCGCTTCAGCGCGCGGACGGCGTCGCGGGCGCGGCGCAGCGTGGCGAACGGCCCGTCGGTCCGACCGTCGTTCGGGCCGGGCAGCATGCCCGACCACTGATCATTGCCACCGGTCGAGACGTAGAATGCCGTTTCCTGCGCGGTGGCGCAAGGCAGCGCCAGCAACAAGCTCAGGACGGCGAGGCATAACAGCTTTATTCCTTCATCAGTTTTCATGGTCTGGGAGTAATTCGCAGCGCATAGGCGTGCGATTCGGGGAGACTGCCCGGCAGCGAGAGGGTAATGTGGGTCCCGCTGCGCCGCCACTGCAGGTTCCCATCCTGGCCCAGCAACTGGATACGGGTGTCCTCGGCGGGCCAGAGCTTCTCGATCGTGATTTCGGAGCGGCCCGGCTTGGTCAACAGCACGGCATAGACAGCGTCACCCCGTTGCGTGAAACGGATTTCCTCACCGCCGGTTGTGCGGCCCTCCGCCGTGACCCAGGGGCGGGTCTCGAAAATCGCCTCGCCATTGACCTCCAGCCACTGGCCGAGCCCTTTCAGCCGCTCGACCTGGATCTCCGGAATGGTCCCGTCGGCGGTCGGTCCGACGTTGAGCAGGAGGTTGCCGTTCTTGCTGACGATGTCGACGAACATGTCGATCAGCTCATCGGCCGAGAGGACGTGCTCGGGGCCTTCCGCGCGGTTGTAGCCGAATGAGAATCCCAATCCGCGGCAGGACTCCCATTTCTTCTCCACAATCTCGTCATACTTGGTGTACTCGGGCGTGGTGAAGTCATGGTGCAGCGGTCCCCAGCGGTTGTTGATGACACCGTCTGGATGCTCGTTGTAGTAGTCGGCGAAGATCTGCTCGGCCTCGCCCTTCTCGGGATAGGCGATGTCGTTCCAGAGAATCGCCGGCTCGTACCGCTCAATCAGTTCATGCCAATGGCTGTCGGCGTAGCGGGCATACTCTTCGCTCTGCGGGGCGGTCCGAAACAGATCCCGAAACTGCTTCACGGGTTCTTTGACAAACGACCAGTCCAGGCCGCCGGAGTAGTACAGCCCCATCTTCATCCCCTCGGCGCGCACGGCTTCGGTCAGCTCACCCACCAGGTCGCGGCTGGCGTGCTCCTTGCCGTCGGGGAGGTGGGGGTTCTCCACTTCACTGGGCCAGAGAGTGAAGCCGTCGTGGTGCTTGGTGGTGAGCACGACGTAGCGGGCGCCGACCTCATTAAACAGCTTCGCCCACGCAGCCGGATCCCACTGCTTGACCTCGCGGTTGAAGATCTCGGCGAAATCATAGTAATCGAAGTCCTCGCCGTAGGTCTCTTCGTGGTACTGCTGGGTGGGCGAATTCTCGATTTTCTTCGTGTTCGCGTACCACTCGGCATAGGGGTTCTCGGTGAACCACATCTCCGGAGTTACTTTGCCCGGCTCACCGGATGGCGGAGCCCAGCCCGGAACCGAGTACAGGCCCCAGTGGATGAAGATGCCGAGCTTCGCATCGTGAAACCATTCCGGCACTTCGTGCCGGCTGAGAGAGAAATGATGCGAGAGGTATTCCCCACCGAACAGGTCCTGCGCTGCCAAAACGGAAGTCAAAACGAACACGGCGGCCACCGTGGAAGCGAGCAGCAGACATGTGTGCGACTTCATGGCAGTCCTCCCTCATTCATCGGGAGATTCCAATGCGGCCCCCCGGCTGCGCCATGTTACATTGCTTACGACCGGCATCGCAAGCAACCTCACCGGTCACCTGACGGTCACTCGCTCATACTCCCCACGCATGGTGATCTTGGGATGCTTCACCACGGCGCGGAACTGATACACCTTGCCTGGCTCGAGGCCGGTAATCTCGACGCGGTACGTGCCAGGTTCGGTCATCGTCCGCATTCTGGAGACCGTCCACTCAAGGTTAGCCATCGCTTGGTCAAAGCTCAGGTACTCCTGGTACTCGACGCCCGCCTCAACTTCCTGAGCTCCGCCAAGGCTGACCAGCTTCCCCTCGAAGACAACCGACCCGTTGCCGCGCGCCCCCGCACTGACGGTTTCCGCATATGGGGGCTCTTCGAAGGCCGGCTTCACATTCTCCAGCTTCACAACCACGGGGTTGGGCCAACTGTGGTTGTTGTACAGGCGCTGGGCGCGTACGACAGAGATGCGCAGGCCGTCGTCGGTCTGCTGGAACCGCGGCGTGGGGTCCACGTCCGGCATATACTCGACGGTCTCCCCGGCATGACCCAGCACGCTGATGCTGGTGTCCCGCGTGGACTGGACGGAGTGGAGCAGGAAGTCTTTCCGTTCGCCGCGAGGCCAGTCCGGGATGCGGGTCAAGAAGGCGTAGACGGTGTCCTCATTTTTCCGCTTGACGAACCAGACGGCCTCCTCCCGGGGCACAACCCATGGCCGGACGTCGTGGATGGCCTCCCCATTGACGCCGTGCCAGAGCGCCACCTCACGCAGCCGCTCTTCCTGGCCGATGGGCATTTCGCCGCTCGGCTTCGGCCCCACATTCATCAGCAGTGCGCCGCCTTTTGCCCGGGTCTCGATGAGGACTTCGATGATGCGCGTGCCGGATTTATAAGTCTCGTTGGTGGGTTTGTAGTTCCACTGCGTGCCCATCGTCAGGTTCGACTCCCAGACGCCCGGCAGCGACTGTCCAGGCACGTACTGTTCCGGCGTGGCAATGGCTCCGCGAGTGATCAGGCAGTCCGGCTGCAAAGTCCAGGCTGTCTTCTTGGTGGGTATCCTGCCCTCGCCGTCAATGAACAGCATCTCCACAGGACCATAGTTCGTAAACAGCTCGGTAACCTGATCAGTGATGAACTGTGAGTAGGCTGGATCCTTGTCCGGATGCGGATCGAGATTTCGGCGGCGGATCGGGTGCCCGTTGCGATACAGCCAGGCGAAGTCCTCCGGCGAGTAATAGATGCCAGCGGCCAGGCCGTACTGCCGCACGGCCCTGAAGTAGTCGTAGAGGACGTCCTTGCCGTAGGGCGTGTTGGTGACCTTGAAGTCCGTGGTCTGCGTGTCCCAGAAGCAGAAGCCATTGTGATGCTTTACGTCGAACACTACGTAGCGCATGCCGGCCAGCTTGGCCAGCTTGGCGTACTCCTCGGGATCCCATCGCTTGGGGTTGAAGGTCTTGGGCAGTTCCTTGATGTACCACTCCAGCCAGGGCTTCGAGGCGCCCACCATGTGATGGCTCATAACGCTGCCGACCTGGCTGTCGAGCCCCCAGTTGATGAACATCCCGAAACCGGCATCCTGGAGCCACTCCAGGCGCTCAGGCCGGTTTCCCATTCCGGGGATGTCGTCGTGGACGTCGGTAATGTCGCTGGGCATCGTCATCTGCGCCTGAGCGAGGCACGGGAGGCAGATGACGGTGGCCAGGAAACAGATTCTGAGGGATCGCTTCATAGTGAGCCTCCCGAGGATGCGATCTTGAGCGTGTAGGCGTGCGCTTCCGGCAAATCGGCAGGAAGCGTGACCACCAGGTTCCCGCCCTCGGAGCTATGCGAAAGCGCGCCCGGCTTGCCCAGCAGCGACACGGAAGCGTTCGGTTCAACCGGGAATGACTCGACCGTTACCTCGCCCGCCTGGGGCCGGCCAAGCAGAACGGCATAGGTCGCATCTTCCTTTCGGGTGAAACGGACGTCGACCCCGCCAGCGGTCTTGCCATCGGCCCGTTGCCACGGCCGGGTGCCGTAGATCGCCTCGCCGTTGATCTCAAGCCACTGTCCCAGCGCCCGTAGACGCTCCAACTGGATCTGCGGAATCGACCCATCGGCCTTTGGACCGACGTCCAGCAACATGTTGCCGTTCTTGCTCACGATGTCGACCAGCAGGTGGATGAGCTCCTCGGCGGACAGCGTATGTTCCGGACCTTCCACCTGGTTGTAACCGAAGGAGAAGCCGAGGCCGCGGCAGGTTTCCCACTTGTGGTCAGTAATCTCGTCCATCTTGCGGTATTCGGGGGTGACGAAATCGTGGTGGCGCCGCCCATCCGCGGCAGCCGCTTCGCCCTCCCCGGCCAGGTCATCCGGCAGGCGGGTCTCCCAGCGGTTGTTGACCAGACCGTCCGGGAACCGGTTGTAGTAGTCGGCGAAGATCTGTGCCACGTCGCCCTGCTCGGGGTAGCCGATGTCGTTCCAGAGAACCACCGGCCGGTAGCGATCGATGAGCTCGCGCCAGTGCCCGTCGGCATACTGCGCGTATTCTTCCGTATGGGGAATGGTGCCGGAAACATCTTTGATGGTGCGAATGGGCGTCTTGTTGAAGCTCCAGTCCAGGCCGCCGGAGTAGTACAGCCCCATACGCATGTCACGGGCGCGGACGGCAGTGGTCATTTCGCCGACAATGTCGCGTGCAGTGTGCTGCTGATCGGGACCCCGGTGTGGATTGCGCACCTCGGTCGGCCACAGCGGCACACCGTCGTGGAACTTCGAGACCAGGATCACGTAGCGCGCGCCCGCGTCGGCGAGCTGACCGGCCATCCGCCCCGGGTCCCACTGTTCGGATGCCTCATTGAACTTGGGGAGGAAGTCCAGATAGTGAAAATTCTTCCCGTAAGTGGCGTAGTGATGTTTCTGGGTGGGGCTGCCGTCGATCTTCAGCGTGTTCCAGTACCATTCGGCATAGGGGTTGCGCTTGAACCACACGTCCCAGTCGATCTTGCCCAACTCCCCGGTTGGCGGGGCCCAGGCC
This sequence comes from uncultured Solibacteraceae bacterium, assembly GCA_964385765.1. Lineage (GTDB taxonomy): Bacteria > Acidobacteriota > Terriglobia > Bryobacterales > Bryobacteraceae > CAWELS01. The sequence continues at coordinate 2,496 of CAYLSS010000164.1, read as the reverse complement.
GGTACGGAGTAGAGCCCCCAGCAAACCATGATGCCGAACTTGGCATCGTGGAACCACTCAGGAACCTGATGGGTCCGGATGGACTCCCAGGTCGGCTCAAAACGTGGTTCGGCCTGCGGCCCTGATGCGCAGCCGGCCAGCAGGCCGAAGACTGCCGCTAGAAGAACCGTCATTCTCATGTGGACTGCTCCAGTTTCATCCATTCCTGTTCCTCTCCGCGTTTGCGTGGCGGGTGGCCGAAGAGCTCGGGATGGTCGAAGCCGCGCGTTGCTTCGCGCTTGTCTGCGGGGACGATCGGATCGAAGGTCCGCAAGGCTTCAACCGCGGCCACGGCGTTGTCCGTCTTCAGGCGCAGGGTCACGATCTGCTGAGGCCGGACCTCGAAGCGATACTCATCGCCTGATTCGAGCGTCTGGCGCTCCTCGCCGACAAGATTCGTGAGGGCGGCGGCGGTATGCGGGAGATTCACGCGCAAAGTCCCCTCGCCCGCACTGCCCAGGCACTCCACCAGTCGCAACTCCATCTCGTCGCCGGTGCGTCGCAACGCCTGCAGAATCAGGTTATCCGACGCTTCGATCCAGGAGCGCTCCTGTTGGGCTCCGGCGTCGACGAACACGAGCGGGGGCGCGTTGTAATCCCATGCAAGTTGCGGGATCCGGGCGTCTGCCCAATCACCGTCATGCGCCACGAAGGCGTATTCGAAGTGATGCTTGCCTTCGCCGCTGATCCATTTCGCGTCGTGGTCCCAGTAGTAAATGTGGGTGGCATTCAACAGCACCATCAGCGGAGTGTTGTCCTCGATCTCCCGCCCCGGGACACCGCGATCAAGCAAGGCGACGCCCCCTCCCCCGGCAAGCGTGTAGTGGGACCAGCGAACGGCAGGGACGATGGAGTTGTTAATCCCGTGCAGCTCGGGATTCGGACGCGACCAGGCGCCGTGGGAGAAAGCGTAAGGAATCCCCCGGCGGATTTCCGTGACGTCGTCGGCCAGCGGGAACAGGGCCGTCACCACAGTGCCATGAGGTACGTCATTCGTCTCGGAGACGAAGTCGATCCGCGGCAGCGCCTTGTGGAAGCGCATCACGCGCCGCAGTTCGCCGCCGTCCACAAACGGACATATCGCCTCAAGGATGATAGCGAGCGGCCCGTCCGTCACCTTGATGCTCGAGGACCGCTCCTCGGACGTGAGCTCTGTGATTCGGTCCGCTTTGTTGGGGATGTCGTGCGCAAAGACGCTCTTGGCGTACTTCTCGGAGCGGACATCCGCAGTGATGACGTTGGCCGGGCCGCCGAGCAGTTCCCTCCCCGAGGCCTTCCACTTCACGCTCGACAGGGCCCCCGTCTTCCGGTCCACAACGATTTGGAAGTGCGCGGTTTCGATTGGCTGGGGCAGACTGATCAACCGGCCCCGCGACGGCGCGCCGCTCTTCAGGGTGAAAGACCGAGTCCCGCCCGGCGGCAGCTTCGCCGCCACCAGCGAGGTCTTGCCGTCCTCAAGCAACTGGGTTTCCGCATCCTCGGGAACCTGGCCGGACGGCAGCGCCAGTTCGAGCGTTCCGTCGCGGCCCCAACTCGAGGAGTTGAACAGGGTCATGGAACCGCGAGTCTCGTCCAGCACGGAGCCGGCAGCCTGTTTGGCCGTCTCCCGCGAGATCGATGCGACGGTCTGGAACCGGTCCACCATATCCCAACTGCGCGGGTGCTCGTAGACAGCGTGAACGGCGGCGGCCCAAAGGCTGTTGCGGTCCATGTTCAGCGCCATCAGGAACCAGGCGTTGGAGAGATCCTGCGTTGGATAAGTGACGCCGCCCTCGAGGCTGGCAATCGCGGCCAGCGCTTCGGAAGCCTGCAACTGGTGCTCGAGCTGCCGGTACTCCCGCTTTACCTGCGGGCTGTTCACCCAGAAGGCCGGCCAGCCGTAGATCCGCGAACCGCTCTTGACGGTCTTGAGGGAGTACCTCCCGGAATCCAGCCCCGACATGAACTCGTCGAACCAGTCCGACAACGTGGAGAAACGAAGCTCCGTGTCGGGATCAGACGCCCGCCAGATCTCGAGCAACTCAGCCGGGTAGCCTTTGTAGAGGAACGACAGCGAGTAGTCCTCCTGGCCGGCGAAAGCCAGCAGCGGGGCGCCCTCGGGGAAGCGGGATTTCTGGAGTTGCACCGTCTCTGAGATCTCCGCGAGCACCTCTTCGGTGGGCAGCGCCTCCGTCGTCCGCATCAGCGGCCGGAATGCGGAGGAGTAATGGCCCGGGTTCACCGCAACCGTGCGGCTGCCGTCGGGAGATTCCAGCCAGTGGGTGGAATCCATCTCTTCGGTGACTGCCGCGGCCCCGTCGGCGCGTCCGGTCGGGTTGTGACGGCTGTACTCGAAGCTTTCCAGGCCCAGTCCTTTCACGATCTGGGCCATCTGTTCGTGCCAGCCGCAGATGTCGATCATCCAACAGTGCCGGGGCCGCAATCCCATGATCTGCTGGTACCAGCGCAGCCCTTCCA
>CAYLSS010000163.1:0-7399 GCA_964385765.1 uncultured Solibacteraceae bacterium | reverse complement strand
CATCGAGGAAGTTCGCCGGATTCCCGCCGGCGTACTTGATGATGTCCATGGTGGCCATCGCGAGGCCGGCGCCGTTTACCATGCAGGCGACGTTGCCGTCCAGCTTGATGTAGTTGAGGCGGAATTTCGACGCCTCAACCTCGAGCGGCTCCTCTTCGTTCAGGTCGCGCAGTTCCAGCAGGTTCTTATGCCGGTAGAGAGCGTTGTCGTCGAGGTTGATCTTGGCGTCGAGGGCCATCACGCGACCGTCGGTGGTCAGGATGAATGGGTTGATTTCAGCCAAGGAGGCATCCAGGCCTTCGTAGGCCTTGGCGAGACCCATCATCGCCCGCGCGGCATCGCCAATCGCTTCCTTCGGCAGTTCCATGCCGAAGGCGAGCTTCCGTGCCTGGAACGGAGAAAGGCCGAGTCCGGACTCGATGATTTCCTTCAGCAGGAGTTCCGGCGTGTCGCGCGCCACCTGCTCGATCTCCATGCCGCCGGCCTTGGACGCCATGAAGACGTTCTTGCCCTCAGCGCGGTCGAGCACAATTCCGAGGTACAACTCGCGCTCGATGGGCAGCGTCTCCTCAATAAGCAGCCGCTTGACGATGCGGCCTTCGGGCCCTGTCTGGTGAGTAACCAGCTTCATGCCCAGGATCCGATCCGCGATCTCCCGTGCCTCGGCGGCGTTTTTGGCAATCTTGACACCACCCCCTTTGCCGCGCCCGCCGGCGTGGATCTGCGCCTTCACAACCACGCTCCCCCCAATTTTCTCCGCCGCCGTAGCGGCTTCGTCCACCGAGAAGACGACCTCGCCCCGAGGCACAGGAACATCGAAGGCGGCCAACAGCTTCTTGGCCTGGTATTCATGGATTTTCATTGATTTGTAGTCCCTGTGTTAGGATCTCTAGTTAATTTAAGACTCACCACTATACCATGTCCCTTTTGCCATTCCTCCACCGGGTGCTTGACCGCGAGAACCTGACCGCAGCCGATGCGGAACGGGCCATGGCGGTGATCCTGGGCGGGGAAGCGCCACCCACCCACATCAGCGGATTCCTTGTCGCGCTCCGGATGAAGGGTGAGACTGACGAGGAAATCCTTGGTTTCGCCCGGGCGATGCGGCAGAAGGCGATTCCGGTCGACCCCGGCGTTGCCGGAGAACCGCTGCTCGATATCGTCGGTACCGGCGGAGACGGGCACTCGACCTTCAATATCTCGACCACAGCGGCGCTGGTGGTGGCCGGCGCGGGAGTCAGGGTCGCCAAGCACGGAAACCGGTCGATTTCCAGCCGCTGCGGCGCCGCCGACGTGCTCGAGGCGCTCGGTGTCAAGATCATCGAGGATCCCGACAAGATGGGCCGTGCGATTCGTGAGATCGGCATCGGCTTCCTCTATGCGCCGGCGCTGCATCCCGCGATGAGGTATGCTCAGCCGGTGCGCCGCGAACTCAAAATCCGTACTGTTTTCAATCTGTTGGGTCCGCTAACGAATCCCGCCGGAGCGACCCGGCAGTTGGTAGGAGCGCCATCGCCCAAGGCTGCCGACCTGTTGGCCAAAGTACTGGCGTCTCTGGGGGTGGCGCGCGCCCTTGTCGTTCACGGAGCCGATGGAATGGACGAGATCACCACCACGGGACCGACGCTTGTCCTGGAAGTACATTCGGGCGCCATCGCCCACCGCGAGATCACTCCTGCGGATTTCGGACTTTCCACGGCACGCATCAAAGATCTTCGCGGAGGAGAACCGGCAAACAACGTTGAGATCGTCCGCGCCATCCTCGGTGGAGAGAAAGGCCCCAAACGCGACATCGTGCTGGCCAACGCGGCAGCCGCGCTCGCAACGGCAGGGCGGACCTCCAATTTTCGAGAAGGCGTCGAAATGGCCGCTGAATCGATCGATTCGGGCGCCGCCCGGCGCAAAGCGGAGGAACTCGCGGACTACACGCAGCGCTGCTAGTGCAGGTCCGCGTGGCGTTTGAGAATCGAGGGCAGGTTCTGGGAAAACGCCGAGCGGGTCATCACGATGTCGCATCCAACGTCGTGAGCCTGCTTCTTCAAGTCGCCTTGCACGTGGGACAGGTAGCCGATCAGGCTGACCTTGCCGAATTCCTCTTTCAACCGTGAGATCACGTTCAGAGGATTCACGGAGGCGTGGTTGAGATCAATGATGATTGCCGTCGGCTTCTCCGATGCCTTGGCCATGACTTCGTCTTCCGACTTGACGAACTCCGCAGCCAGGCCGGCTTTCTTCGCGGCATCATTGATCTTGACCGTGAACATCAAGTCCTGGACCAGGGCCACCAGCTTTTTTCGATTGTTCGGCTGTTTTTGCATAAAGAGACAGACCACCGCCTTTCATGAAATTTCTATGACAGCTTGTGCACCAGCTCTCCGGCAAGAAAGTACAATTACGGCAGGTATTTTCGATCTTATCCCTTATTGAACTGTTCCCGCAACTGGGTGCGGACTCCGGAAAGCACTCGGATCGGATCGGCCGGCTCCAGCCAGACTTGAGCGGGCTGGTAAGGCTGAAGCGTTATGCTAGCGTGTGAGTCTACAGAGAGGATGTCCAATCCATTCGAAGATCCGTTGCGTTTTGAGCGCCGAGTGCCGCCTTGTGCCATGGTCATCTTTGGAGCGAACGGCGACCTGGCCAAGCGGAAGCTCCTTCCCGCTCTCTTCCGATTGGCCTATGAGAGGCGCCTGCCGGCGGGTTTCGCCGTGATCGGCAACTCCCGGACCGAACTCAGCGATGACGCGTTCCGCCAGAAGATGCGGGAGGCCGTACAGGAGTATCTCAGCGATACACCTTTCGACGAAGGCTTGTGGGAGGACTTCGCCCGCGGGTTGTACTACATTGCCGGGGACATGAAGGGTTCCGAGCTGTACACACAATTGGGCGAGCGGCTGGCCGAAATCCGCGACTCACGGCAGACGGGTGACAACGTTCTCTACTACCTCTCGATCGCGCCGCGGTTCTACTCTCCGCTGGTCGCGAAGCTGGGTGAGTTCAACCTGGCGAACGGGGACGGCTGGCGCCGCGTCGTCATCGAGAAGCCGTTCGGCCACGATACGGAAAGCGCCCATCGGCTCGGATCCGAAGTGCAGGAGGTATTTCGGGAGGAAGAGGTCTACCGGATCGATCACTACCTGGGCAAGGAGACTGTTCAAAACATCCTGGCGCTCCGCTTCGGCAACGGGATCTTCGAACCTCTCTGGAACCGGCGCTATATCGACCACGTGCAGATTACGGCCGCCGAATCGATCGGCGTGGAAGGTCGCGGCGGCTACTACCAGCACGCCGGAGCGGTGCGCGACATGATCCAGAATCACCTGCTACAGGTTCTGGCCACTGTCGCCATGGAACCGCCTGCGGCGTTCGAACCGGAAACTGTGCGCGACGAGCGGGCCAAGCTGCTTCGCTCCATACGGAAATACCGGGAGAGTGAAGTGGCGGAATACGCGGTGACGGGGCAGTATGGCCCGGCACGCATCGGCGGAGAAGACGTGCCTGGTTTTCGCGAGGAGTCGGGAGTGGAGCCTGAGGCGCAAACCGACACTTACGCAGCGGTCGCCTTCCGCGTCGACAACTGGCGATGGGCCGGAGTCCCGTTTTATCTTCGAAGTGGAAAGCGGCTTGCTAAGCGGGTCAGCGACATCGCGATTCACTTCCGCTCGGCGCCGCTGACCTTGTTCGGAGACAACGACGGCGGACCGTGGCAGCGGCCCAATCTTCTGATCCTGCGAATCCAGCCGGAGGAGGGCATCTCGCTGCGATTTCTCGCCAAGCGTCCCGGAACCGGCATGAAGGTGCGGCCGGTCTCCATGGATTTCAACTATGGCTCGAGCTTTGGTGTCCGCTCGCCGGGGGCCTACGAAACATTGCTGCTCGACGCCATGTCAGGCGATGCGACGCTTTATACGCGCCAGGACATGGTGGAGGCCAGTTGGGGCGCGGTGCAGCCGATTCTAGAGTACTGGGCGTCGCGGAGTTTTGAGTTCCCGAACTACGAGGCCGGCTCGTGGGGTCCCAAGGCGGCCGATGACATGCTGGCGCGGAACGGCCATCGATGGAGGGTCCCGTGAGCGGCGCCATACAGCCGGGGAAGCTGCTGGACGAGTTGAGCCGGCAGTGGACCGAGTTGGGCCGGCAAGAGCACCCCGACGGCAGCGCGGGCGTCATTCGCGCGCGAGCGTTGAACCTGTTCGTCGTCGGTGAAGGTGAAGACGGGGCCCTGCTCGATGAAACGCTGGCCAAGCTGCGACAGGATCATCCGAGCCGTGCTGTGACCGTCGAGCTCGTCCCCGGCGAAAAGCGTTTCCTTGACGGCAATGTCTCGATCTTCTGCTGGGTTCCCTTTGGGAAGCGACAGCAGATTTGCAGCGAACAGATTCAGATCTCCTCGACCAAGCCGGGACTGGCGGACTTGCCCTCGGTGCTGCGGGCGCTTCAGGCGCCGGACTTGCCGGTTGTGTTGTGGCTCCGCGATGCCGATTGGCTCGATTCGCCCAACCTTCCCCCCATCCTCGACCTCGCTGACAAGATCGTCGTGAACTCCCGCGGCTGCTTGTCGCCGTCGCGCGTCCTGAATCGGCTCCAGCAACTGCGCGCCTCTGAACGCATCGCCGCCGACCTCTCGTGGACGCGACTGACCCGCTGGCGAGAGACCATCGCCCAACTGTTCACTCATCCGGCGCGCCGCGAGAAGCTCGACGACGTGGAAGAAGTGACGGTGACACACTACGGCGAGTCTCCGCGCGTGCGGGCGTTCTATCTGGCCGCCTGGTTGCGGAACGCGGTCGGCGAACGAGCGCAGTATCGCTTTGTGTCGGCGGGAGACCGAGAGCCTTGCCAGCCGTACGGCGAAGTGCAAGGAGCCGCCATCCGCGGTCGAGGCATCTCGATCTCGATCGAGCAACTCACCGGCGAGGCGGTCGAGCTGAACCTGGACGGGCTGGTGAAGCGGACCGTGTTCCACACGCTTGGCGATTACGAGCTGCTGCGGGAGGAACTCTCTATCGAAGGACGCGATGCTGTTTTCGAAATGGTTCTTGACACAGCCGCCCAATGGGCGGACAACCCCGCCTAGCGTTCGCGATAGCCGGCCGTCGCAATTCGTTTGCCCGAAGCGGCATGACCAAGATCAGAGAGTGCGGGGCATCCGGTTGCATCGACCAGAGTGTTGTAAAAGTTGAACAGCGAACAAACGAGAATCGCGTCGAGGATGGCTTCGTCCGTCCAGCCGTGTGCGTACAGGATCTCGATATCGGGCTGCCGGGTGGCCTCCGCGTCCGCGTTGATCTTCTCCACGAAAGCGAACAATTCTTGCTCGGCATGCGGGATGGAAGAGTCGCGATAATCGGCCAGGACGGTATCCACCTTGGCTCTATCCCGCAGTAACTCCGCCGCACCGGCGGCATGAGCCTCGCGTCAAAACACACATCCGTTACGGTCGGAAGTAAAGGCGGCGATCAGCTCACGCAAGCCCGGCTCGAGCGGTGAGGGTCCGCGCATGATCTGCTCGGAGAGCTCGCCCAATGCCTTCGACATGGCCGGCTTGCAGGCGAAGATTTGCAGCAGTTGCGGAATTTCGACGCCGCGCTTTTTCAGTCGGGCGATCTGACGTCCTGTATGGGTCGTCTCACTCGGTTCGTTTTCCACATCTCTCAGGAACATAGATCCAACCGCGGCAGGCTTCAAAAATAGGGGTCGGGTTCCGGGATCGCCGCGCCGTCTTTTCGCGGTGACGACGCGCCGTACTTGATTCCCGTTGCTTCGTCGAACACCACCGCCTGCCCGCCGCCCATCGGCGACGCGAAGTCGCCGAGGACTTCGATCTGGTGGCCTTTCTCGCGCAGTTGGCGGATTACGCTGTCCGGGAAGCGCCCTTCGAGGCTCACGCCGCAGCCGCCGAAGTCGAGCTTCGTGAAGCGGGGAGCTTCGAGCGCCATCTGGATATTCATCCCGTGATCGACGATGTTCGAGACAAATTGCGCGTGGGCCTGAGCCTGGTTGAGTCCGCCCATGATGCCGAATCCGATGTACCGGTCGTCCTTTTCCATCAAGCCGGGGATGATGGTGTGGAAAGGGCGCTTCCGCGGTGCGACCTCATTTGGATGATCCTCCTCGAGAGTGAAGAGCCCCGCGCGGTTCTGCAGGTGGAAGCCATAACCGTCGACCATCACGCCCGAGCCGAAGCTGAGGAAGATGCTCTGGATGAGAGAAACAATACTGCCTTGGCGGTCCACTACGGTGAGGTAGATCGTGTCACCGGCGCTGTCGAGCGTAGGTTCGCCGGGCGTTGGATCGCAGTGCGCCTTGTCTTCATTGATGAGGCTGGCACGGCTGGCGGCGTACTCCTTCGAGATGAGGCCGGCAACAGGGATCCGGGAAAAGTCCGGATCTCCGACGTAGCGCTGAAGGTCCTGATAGGCGAGTTTCTGGGCTTCGATCTTCCAATGGACCGCGGCCGTTTCGCTGGCTTCGTAAGGCCCGAGTTCCTGGTGCTCCATCAGGTTCAGCATAATGAGAGCGGCAATGCCCTGTCCGTTTGGCGGCAATTCGTAGACCGTCCAGCCGCGGTAGTCCGTCGAGATCGGCGTCACCCACTCCGCTTGGTACTCGGAGAGGTCATCGCCGCCGATGAGCCCATCGAGCCGGTTGGAGGTGGCCACAATCGCATCGGCGATCGCGCCGCGATAGAAGGCGTCTGGGCCATCAGCCGCGATCAAGCGCAGCGCGCTGGCAAGCTGCGGATTGCGAAAGATCTGCCCGACCTTCGGAACCTCCCCGTTCGGAAGGAACAGTGCCGCCGCATTGGCATCCGAGCGCAGCTTGCTTTCCGAACCCTGCCAGTAAGTGTGAATCCACTCGGTGACCGGGAATCCCTGGTCGGCGTAGTAGATAGCCGGAAGAAAGAGGTCTCTCCAGGGCAGTTTGCCAAAACGGTCATGGAGCTTTCTCCAGCCTTCGACGCATCCCGGAACGCTGACTGACAGGATCCCTTGCTCGGGCATTGCCTGGTGTCCGCGAGATTCGAGCGCATCCCGGGTCAGCGCCTGGGGAGACCAACCGGAAGCGTTCAGTCCGGTCACCTCTCCGCTTTCTGCATCGCGCCGAATCGCAAAGAGGTCGCCGCCGATTCCGTTCATCATCGGTTCGACCACGGAGAGGGTCGCGTTTGCCGCGATGGCTGCGTCAGTAGCTGAGCCTCCCCGGGCGAGAATCTGCGCTGCAGCTTGGGAGGCCAGTGTCTGACTCGTGGCGGCAATGCCTTGCCGTGTGATCACCATTGACCGAGCCTGGGCGCGAGAGTCCGCGAACGCGTCAGTTCCGCCTGCTTGTGTCATGAGAATCACGAAGGCAACTAGTCTGTAAGGTGCCATTGATAATGATCATGGTATTACGTGCCGAG